>JBEGUP010000001.1:0-27169 GCA_041178825.1 Pseudomonadota bacterium
ACCATAAATATGATCAGCATGGTAGTGCGTAACTATCACTGCTTTAATTTTTTTTTGGCTGACTTTGCCGATTGCAGTGATCAACGATTCAGCCAACGCAGGCGATCCTAAAGCGTCAACCACCACAATACCATCTGGACCAACAATAAAGGCAGCATTAGAAATGAAATTTTTGTTCTCAACACTGCCAAGTGCTGTCACGCCTTCAACATACCAAACAGACGAACTGATTTGTTTAGGTATCAGCGTTATTTTTTTCGATTCTTGTGAATAAGCAGATATACAAAAAATACAACTTATTGTTAACAAAAAACGAAAGAAATTCATAGGGTTCGGCATTGACCATTAAGCATCAAAGCCATGTTTTAAACTAATGTAAAAATCAGGGTTTGATATATGCAAACTTCTCGCGCGACTGCAGTTGTCCAATTCTAGCAACGCCAGAAGGCGTGAATTCAGCATCCAAAATAAACTGATTTTTTGTCAGATTTCTGTTTTTAAGCGTGATCTCACAAACTTCGAATTTCACACCACGCGCTTTTAAAGCACTAACCAAAGAAGCGTAGTCTATATTTGGGTTGGCTTTGTCTTTAGCGCCCTCCATCAAAAAATCAACGCCATTTGCATGCGTAACTACAGTGATTTTCGTTTCAGGAGCTACATCTAGATGGTTGCGAACATTCCGCAGCCCTTTTGTAGCTTGAGACTCTGTGTTATCAATGTGATAGACCACTTTGTCTTGCGCATAAGCAAAATTTAGACTCAGCAGAAGTGTGACACCTATTGTCCAAGTTATGAGTTTTAACTTCATTCTTAGCTCCTAATGCAAATTACAAAACGACGCCCGGATTGCAGTCTAACCCAAGTAGTTTCGGGTTATACAGTTTGACAGGTGCAATAGTCTTTTTATCTTTTAGATAAGTTTCAACAACTTCCCAAGCTGGTGGCCCTGCATTTTTACTAGCTTCTTGCACAGGCGCCCAACCTGCAACTTTGTATATTTTGCCGGCATCCATCAACTGACCACCAAATCGCATGTCGCTGATGCGTGAGCCAGCTTTACCAGTTGGATTGCATGTGTAAGTCATACCCCCAGTACGCACCATATCACCGCCTTGTTGGTAATACGGATCGGGGTTAAATAGATTGTCGCAAACATCTTCCAAGATAGTTTTAATAGCTTCACCACTCAAATCAGACACTGTCGTCCATGGGTAGGTGATCGCTGTTTGATCCATTACATGCTCACGCGTGATGGCTTGACCTGATAATAATGATGTTCCCCAACGGAAGCCAGGCGAGAAAGCAATTTGAGCACCACGTACGTTGATCAAGGCGTCGGTAATCAACTGGTCAAACGTGCCATTGAAGTTGCCACGCCGGTACAACACGCCTTCAGTTACTGCTAGCTTTTCAGTCAATTTCGAAAGATACGGGGCTCTAACCTTCTCAATCAATGTCGACATCTCTTTGTCTGCTGGCAAAAAATTAGCAAAAATGGGGAGGAGCTTGTAATTGATGTTGACAACTTTTTTGTCACGAACATCTAAGTCAAGCACACCTAAAAATTTGCCGTTACTGCCAGCATTGGTCACTAACGTTTGACCACCAGCATTTTTGACCATGGTTGGTACAGGCACGCCATCATGCGTATGACCGCCTAAGATGACATCAATACCGGTTACACGTGACGCCATTTTCAAGTCAACATCCATACCGTTGTGCGATAACAAAACTACTGCTTGCGCACCTTTAGCACGGGCTTCGGTGACGTATTTTTGCATCTGCTCATCTTGAATGCCAAATGTCCAATTGGGAACTTGCCAACTGGGGTTTGCAATCGGGGTGTAAGGAAAAGCTTGACCAACGATAGCAACCGTTACACCATTCATTTCTTTGAGCACATACGGCTTAAAGACTGGGTCTTCAAAGTCGCGGGTTTTGACGTTTTGCGCAACAAAATCAATCTTGCCGGCAAAATCTTTTTCGATGATTTCCATCATCCGCTTTTCGCCGTAGGTGAACTCCCAATGCGCTGTCATGACATTGACGCCCAACAACTTGCAAGCATCAACCATGTCTTGCGCATTCGTCCACAAGCTTGTTGCACTGCCCTGCCAAGTGTCGCCACCGTCAAGCAGCAAAGCACCCGGTCGGCTGCCACGCAACTGCTTAACTAAAGTAGATAAGTGGGCAAAGCCTCCCACTTTGCCGTAGTGTCTGGCAGCGCGCTCGAAATCCAGATAGGTGTGCGCATGCGCATTAGCACTCCCCGCCTTCAACCCCGCATATTTCAGCAAATGCTCTCCAACCAAATGCGGCACATTGCCAGTCATCCCCGCAATCCCAATATTGACATTGGGTTCACGAAAATAAATAGGCAACAACTGTGCATGACAATCTGTCATGTGCAATAAATGAACATTACCTGTTTTGGGAACGTTGTAAAGCTGATCTGCCTCTTTCGCGCTGGCCTCACGCCCTAGAGGAAAACCAGCGACAACGGCTGCTGTTAAAACGGATGTAAATTCACGGCGCGATAGATTCATGGTGCGATCAAAAATGAGACGTTGAGCAATTTAAACTTACTTATTCACAGGAGACTGGGGATCCAACAAAAGCGCCATCACATGTTTAACTTGTTGTTCGGTCAAAATGCCAGCATCACCAAACCTAGGCATATTGCTACACAAGTTTACGGAATGTGTATTCCAAATCCGTGCCCATGTGTATTTGACGATAGCTTCTGAATCTTTAGAAGCAGCATCTTTAACGCCACGAATCGTGCCGTATTTCAACAGCGACGGTCCTTGATTTCCGAAACTAATTTCAGTGGGCGTCAACTGGTGACATGCATAGCAATTTGCACCATTGGGAGCACCTGCGACATCGCTGAATTGCAATCCACGTCCGTTTTGGGCAATTTTTTCACCTTCTTTCCAATCGCCGATATATTTCCCATCTTCAGGATACGGGATAGCAGCGTAAATGGCTTGCTCCATCTTCTCACGTGTAGCTTTTGGCACTTCTACACCACTTGAAAGCGATTCAGAACAGACTTTTTGAATCTCTGTTTGATCAAGCCGATCAAGCTTAGCTAGACCCCGCTCAGCAAAGCTTGCTTTGATGGAGGCAAGCACTTCTGCGGCACTTGGCTTTTGCATTGTGGTTGATGCACAACTTGCAAGCAAAGCAATACCTGTCATTAAAGTAGATAATTTTGCTATTCTTTTAATAGCTGAATAGGCAACAAATACGCTCGTTACACGTTTATTTTTCATAAATGTTCTCAGTATTACGGGGTTTGAAATTATCTTTTTAGAGCAGGTGCTGCCATTTTTCCACCATTGGCGTTGACCCCCATGAAGGTAATCAAGTCAACCGAAGTTTGGCTCAAATACTGGAGTTCAGGAAAACGCTGCTGCCTAAAACAATCGTATAAACGCCATTGCATAGTTCGCACTGCACCTTGGCTTACACGATACGCAGGCCATTGGCTAAAGGCTGCCTGTGCAGGACCGGGTTTGGTTAAGTTAGGCAAATCTTGTAATCGAATACGCTTACCATCTTCGCTGTGGCAACTAGCGCAGCTAAAGTCAAACGGCCCGCCTTTAAAGTAAAACGCTTCCTTGCCTCGCGCGTAAGATGTTTTTTCTGCAATGTGGTTTTGCGGAACATTGATAACCATATCGCGTGATTCGTCATAGATATACGCGACCAAATCTTCAACAATAGAGGCTTTTTGACCCTCTCTACTGTAAACAGTGCCAGCGCTAAAATCTTTCTTATTTGCACCTTGCAATGTCACCATACAATGCACCAAGCGACTTTCTAAGTCCATAGTTTGATTAGTATCTGCAAAATACTTTGGCAAAGTGGTCACTGCTCCTTTGACTTTACCTGCACCCAAACCTAAATCACATGCTTCCAAGCTTGCATTTTTCGGTCCTCGCTTGGTCTTCCAAAGAACTTCTCCTCTAGCAGCGTTCAGATCAGCCGGATTGCCATCTTGCAAACTAGCGCGGTAATCATCAATCGCATCTTTAGCTGATTTTTGCTGTGCATTCGCGACATTACAAACAGCTGTTGCCATGATTAAGCTGACTACGGCAAGCGGTTTCAGATCTAAAAATCTTTTTTCAAAACTCATTATTGTCTCCATTCGAATTGAATATTTTGTTTGTAGTTTTCCAACCTACGCACGAATACAAAAGCCAGTAATCTACACAAGTAGTTTACTGGCTGCGTATTTAAATTTCACATTTCAAACTCAGGAAATGGTCGCTTCGTCAGTTCGTTTGTCGCCAGTGTTATCAACCCAAGAAATCGCAATTTTTTCACCTGCTTTACCGCCTGTAAAAGTGAATTGAATAAACGGATTTTTAGAAACTGCAGGACCCCATTGGGCACTCATAACAGTTTTACCGTTATGCACAGCACTGATGGTTTGAATAAACAATGCTGGCACGACTTTACCAGCAGCATCTTTACGCAAACCTGTTTCCATTTCATGGCTAACTAAAACACGTACAGTCACTTTATCGCCAGTTGCAGCGGCACGAATGCGCATTGGATCACTCATCTTGAACTCCTAAATTTCTAATAGCCGAATACTTATTGACTTAATGCTTAATGCGAATTATCCGCCACAGCCACCAAGAGTGACTTTGACTTCTTTAACTGCGTAGATAAATTTATCACCCACTTTTGCAAGCGCATAAACGTTTGTTGACTGGCCCATCTTGACGTTGGTAGACATGTTTGCGTCTGTACCTGCAATGACATCAAAACCAGCAGTCAATGCGGCGGGGTTCTTCTCAACGATCAAACCAAGCCAAGTTGTACCTGCAGCTGCACTTTGTGCGCCCAAGCGCACTACGTTACCGTTTTCCGCAATTTCTGGTGCGCTCAAAGTCACATCTTTACTCTCAGTAGCTGCGCTTGTGCCTCCCAACGCTTTCACCACATCAGCCAAATTTTTGGCTTCAAAAGCTGCTTTATTCCAAGCTGTTTGCGCGGAGGCTATAGCAGGGAATAAACCTACACTTGCTGCTAATCCCAATGCAGCAGCACCAGATGTGCTTTGTACAAATTCACGACGTTTCATAATTTACTCCTGATTTGAAATCTTCAAAAAACTTTTTACAACTCGCTAGACTTACCTGCATAAATTAACACATTTTTAGCTTCTACG
The DNA here is from genome assembly GCA_041178825.1 of Pseudomonadota bacterium. Classification (GTDB taxonomy): domain Bacteria; phylum Pseudomonadota; class Gammaproteobacteria; order Burkholderiales; family Burkholderiaceae_C; genus Aalborgiella. The sequence goes on from JBEGUP010000001.1 coordinate 5,195, forward strand.
TTGATACCGATATTACTTAACAGCACCTTGTGATATCCACAAAGCCACTTTTTTAGCATCCGCATCACTCAAACTTTGTGCGGGCATTGGCATTGAACCGTAAACACCTGAACCACCGCTTTTAATTTTGCCCGTTAAATATGCTACAGCATCGGGCTTATTGCCTTGCTTAGCAACGATCTCCTTGAAGGAGGGGCCCACAATTTTGTTGTCAATGCCGTGGCAAGCAGAACATGCATTTTTACTCAAAATTCCAGAAACATCCGCGCTCTTAAGTGAGCCAGTTGCTTCTGAGGATTTTTCTGCGGTCTTAGTCACTGGTGCAGGTGTAGCCACCGCCTTTTTAACCTCCGCGCTCGAGTTTGCCGCTGGCTTGGTTGTATCAGCGCCCACTGAGGGTCCGAAACCGCGCGTTTGCTCAGCCAAATTACCGTGCGCATTGCGTGCGTGCTCTGGTAACAAGCTAGCCACTTTGGCATCTGTTACACAATTAGCCATGCAACTAGAACCTTGTGTATCAGGTTTAGCGATGCCACCAAACTCTTTGCCTGGCCACATGGCATGCTTGGTCATCATGCCGTTGCGGTTAGGCAATTTGTTTTGTGTTTCTGCCATATTTTTATCACTCAAAGTGAAGTTATTTGGCACCACATTGGCGATGTTTAGCAAGTACGCGGTTACAGCATAAACCTCATCTGGCTTTAACGATTTAGGCGCCGTCCATGGCATCGCACGGTTGATGTAGTCCCACAGCGTAGACAGTTGCGATACTTTCATCATCGTCGTACGCGTTGGCGTTGCTGCCTCTGGCATCAAACTAGCTACGCGGCCAGTTTCAACGTCTTTTTTGATGGTGTAACCAACCAAGGCGCTGAAAACTGTGTTGTTTTCACCAAAACTGCCATGACAAGACGAGCATTGCGCCTCCCAAACTTTTTCTCCCATTGCCACACTACCTGCACCCTTAGGTAAACCTTTGAAGTCAGGGCGAACGTCAATATCCCAAGCGGCCACTTCATTAGCTGTAGCTGTACGACCAATGCCCTCAATTTTGCTACCTTGAGCAAAAACAGATAGTGAAGATAACGCTAGGACAGCGGCAGTAAATTTACGATAACTGAACATTTTTCACCTCGCCAGATTCCTGCAACAACCAAGTTTGAATAGAGTTATTGTGATAAATGCTCCGCGTTCCTCGTACTTTTCTGTTTTCAGCGTATGTTGGCTGCACATGACCTGTTTCATCGGTAGCGCGGCTCATTAGCAATGCTGGCTTGCCGTCCCATGACCAATCCATGTTGAAGCGCGTCAGACACTTGGACATGACTTGACCCTCTAGTCGAGCTGCTTTCCAATTACGCCCACCATCGACCGATATGTCGACTTTTTTAATCTTTCCGCGACCGCTCCAAGCAAGTCCAGTTACATTCAAAAAGCCCTTATCGAGCAACACTTGACCTCCACTTGGCGTGGTAATCACAGATTTCACTTCTTGCGTGCTGCTGTACTGGCGATGCATGCCACTAGGTAATAAGTCAATGTAGTGAATGGTTTCGTCTTTTGTGCCGTAGGCTTCGTCACCCAACTCGATGCGACGTAAGTACTTCACCCAGCTCACACCCTGGACACCGGGGACCACCAAGCGCAATGGATAGCCATTTTCTGGACGCAGCATTTCGCCATTCATACCGTAGGCGACCAGCACTTCATCATTCATGATGAGGCTCATGGGAATCGTACGCGTCATGCTAGACCCGTCGGCACCTTCTGCCAAAACAAACTTACCGCGTTTGAAATCTGCACCGCACATTTCAAGCAACAGGCGCAGAGGCACACCCGTAAATTCACTGCAGCTGACCATGCCGTGCGTGTACTGCACCGTCGGTACAGCGGCGTTGCCCCACTCCATACCCGTATTCGCACCACATTCAATAAAGTGAAAACGACTAACAGATGGCAAACGCATCAAATCATCCATGGTGAAGACCATTGGCTTTTTGAGCATCTTTTCATCGCTACCATTCACCATCAAACGGTGTTTATCCGGCTCAATATCCCACCAGCCTTGGTGGTGGCGCTCAAAATGCAAACCACTGGGCGTCACAATACCAAACAAACCTTGCAAAGGCGCAAAACTAACGCCAGAAGCGCTCACCGCCGTTAAGCCAGGGCTTTCACGGCGCTGTAAGTTTTTTTCGTAAATACTCGGCACACCATAACCACGAGCTGCAACGCCCTGCCCCAAACCCTTGGTGTGAGCAGGTAGGTTAACGATGTTTGGATCGTCTTTTGAAGACTGCGCACGCGCAGCAGTTGCACCGGCCATAGCTGCGGCAAACGCACCAGCCATGAAACCTCGTCTACCCGCATAAACCGATTTGATTTGCTCACTACCGAGAAAGCCCTCGGGAGCGGCTTGAATGAAGCGATTGTTTCTCATGGCTTGCTACTTATTATTTAGCGCCAGCCAAAATCCACTTAGCGAGTTTTGTGGCATCTGCATCAGGTAACGCCGCTTGTGCAGGCATCGGGATTGGCCCGTATTTGCCAGAACCGCCGGCTTTGATGCTAGCTGCCAACTTGGCAACGTAGTCTTTTTCTTTTGCGTACTTCTCAGCAACAGCTTGATAAGCGGGACCTACCAACTTTTTATCCACTGCATGGCAGGCCATACAAGCATTCTTTTGTGCCAATGCTAAATCAGCATGTGCTGGCATCGTAGAAGCGAAAACCGCGATTGAACTGACTACTAATTTCAAAATGACTGATTTGTATTGCATGATAAATTTATATACTTAAGTTTATATATTAATATATTCTAATTGATATATAGAATATGCATATATTAAATCGCGTATTTGCATACTGACAATCAGTATTTACCCTATTCTTGCAGGCTTGCAACAAAAAAAGAGGCGTAGCAAAATGCTAACGCCTCCTCTGTCAATGTCAAAAAACCGAATGACGATTTAGGCCAAAGTATCAGCCCAAATGTTTTGCGCCCAGCTCTCGGCGTAAGCACCTTCCAACATAGTCACTTCTGGCTTCAAATCTATTGAAGACACGCCGCCAGAGCCGGCAACTGTCTTAAACGTCTTCTCAGCTGCTACATACTCGTGCACGCTGGCGACGTGGATGCAGTTTTTCGCATCGACCATGCTGTAGCAGGTGTTGGTCAACATCGGGTTAGGGTTCACTTCCCAACCATTGAGCTGCGCTACGATGGCCGCCGCAGCCACTTTGGCTTGCGCATTTGCCATGTGTCCGCTCTTAGGCATGCCTGGCGCAATTTGGATGGAGTCACCCAAAACATGCACGTCTTTGGCAGCTGTTGACTCGAATGTGAGGTAGTTCACACCACACCAGCGACCATTGGCCATGTTGTTCAAGCCAGAGTTAACTGCAATCAAACCTGCACGCATGTTTGGCAAAGCGTTGATGACGTTTGCTTTCGCATCTTCTTGGATTTCAAACTTGATAGTGCCAGTTTTGGCATCAATAGCCGTCACCTTGTGGTCACCACGGTACTCGATCATGCCTTTGTACTCATTGGCCCACACTTTTTTGAACAATGGGCCTTTGGATGTAACGTCTGGGTTGCCGTCCAAAATCAAAATTTTGCTCTTTGGTTTTGCTACTTTAAAGTAAGACGCAATCTGGCTGGCACGTTCGTACGGGCCGGGTGGGCAGCGGTATGGCGCAACTGGGATGGTAATAGCGTAAGTGCCACCGTCAGGCATGGCTTCGAGCTGTTTACGCAAAGTGGCCGTTTCTGCGCCCGCTTTCCAAGCTTGCACGATTTGACCACTCGCATTGGCTGCAGCCAAGCCTTCGATGCTGCTCATCATCAAATCGATACCTGGGGAGACAACCAACTTGTCATACGCGATACTGCCACCGCTTGCTAATGAGACAGTTTTCTTAGCCGAGTCAATCTTACTGACCATGTCTTTAACCATGGTCACACCGTGCTTTTTAGACAAATGCTCGTAAGAGCTGGTGATATCAGCCATCGATTTATGACCGCCTAAGACCATGTTGGACACAGGGCAAGAGATGAACGAAGCGTTTGGCTCAATCAACACCACGTCAATTTTGTACTGTGACAGCACGCGGATGTATTTGGCTGCTGTAGCGCCACCGAAGCCACCGCCCACGATGACGACTTTCGCCTTGGATGGCATAGAAGTTGTGGCGCAACCAGCCAAGCCGAGCAAACTAAGTGCTGCTGCTGATTGCAGGATTTGACGACGTTGAAGATTATTTGTAGTTGTCATGTCAAATCCGTCCTTATTTCTTTTGAGCCGCAAAATAGTTGGCAATCATGGCGACTTGCGCATCGCTGTAGCCCTTGCTGAGCTGGTGCATCACTGTGGCAGGGCGTGTACCGTCTTTGAAGGCTTTCATTTGCAAAATAATATTGGCAGCGGGCATACCGGCTAAAGTAACTACTGCAGATCCATTCGTCGCTCTGCCCTGCGTACCATGACAAGTCGCGCAAGTAGCTGAAACACCCGCTACATACAATTCATCTTTGCTTTGCGCTGAGGCTGTAACCCCTGCAAATGCAGCCAAGTTAGCTACCAAAATCGTAGCCAACTGAATTTTTATTCGTTTATTCAACATGCTGTGCCTCCAATAATGTTTATATGCAATTTAAAATATATAGTTATTCAACAAAACGAATATGACTATATCCTATAGACCAGTTTAGTACGAGTGCATTTTGTACGTAAAAACCCTAGAACTGACGTGAATTTACTTACACAAAATTGACAATACAACTTCAACGTGTTGGTTGAAAATATCAATTTACTATTATTTTAATAGCTGTTCAGGCAATAAATACGCCGGCTAGAGCCATAAAATGCATAAAAAAATCGGGTGCTTTATACAAGCTACCCGATTTCTGTTTTGCTAACTTAGCAAAATTATTACTGCGCCGCTTTTACTGCGCTGTTATACCCGCCGTTTTAATCACTTTGGTCCAGCGGGGAATTTCATTTGCTACAAACGCTGTGTAGGCTTTTGAGCCCTGAGCTGGAACCACAAAACCTTGGGATTCCAAGCGCTGTCTGATCGCTGGAGAATTCATCACTTGAACCATGGCTGCTTCTAATTTTTCAACCACAGCGGGCGGTGTGCCCTTTTGAATTGACAAGCCCGACCAAGACAGAGATTCAAAGCCTGGATAGCCTGACTCAGCAATAGACGGCACATCTGGATACAAAGGATTGCGCTTAACCGTAGTTACTGCCAGTGGACGAAGTTTGCCCGCTTTAACGTGCTGCAATGCAACGTCTTGGTTGATGAACATGATTTTGATTGTGCCGCCCAACATATCAGTCATCATTGGGCCGCCTCCGCGATAGGGAATGCCAGTCAAAAATACCCCAGCAGTTTGCTTAAACAACTCCATCGCCATATGTCCTGATGAAGCATGGGTGAATCCATAGTCTAATTTACCGGGATTCGCCTTTGCATAAACGACCAAGTCTTTCAAAGTTTTGAACGGCAAACTTGGGTGAACCAGCAGTACATTGGGGCCAGTATGAACTTGAGTCAGGTGAATAAAATCTGTATTCGAGTTGTACTTCAAATTCGGATCTAAGCCATGCGCCACTGCGTTTTGACCTACCCCAGTTTGGATAATCGTGTAACCGTCGGCTGGAGCTTTGCTTGCCCGCTCAGTGCCCACCACGCCACCAGCACCACCTACGTTTTCAACCAGCACAGGTTGCTTTAAAATTTTGGCTAACTCATCATTCACCATACGTCCCATCACATCACTGGTGCCGCCGGGTGGAAATGGCACGATCAACTTGATCGGCTTGCTTGGGTATTCTTGCGCCAAAGCGCTCAGTGCAATCAAGCCAACCGCTGCTGCACTTACCAGTTTTAACCATGATTTTTTCATCTTTTCATCTCCTATTTATAAAACTAACTCTTTAACTAATTATTCAACCAAATCTACAACTAAAACCGTGGCTTGACGGTTGACCAATCGGGTCTGAACTTTTGCATCTGCGTCACATCGTTACGGGTGCGAATGCGGCAGTTCAAAAATGCTTGGTGCAGCTCCGCCAGCTTGGCTTGGTCTAACTCTACACCTAAACCCGGCTTGTCCGTCAAATGCACACAACCGCCCACGATAGGCACTTTGCCACCGACCAAAACTTCGTCGCTCTGCCACGGGTAATGGGTGTCACACGCATAAGTCAAATGATGCACCGAAGCCGCCAAATGCGTCATCGCCATCAAACTGATGCCCAAGTGCGAGTTCGAATGCATGGACAAGCCCATACCAAACGCCTGACAAGTCCGCGCCAAAGCCTGCGTCGCCCGCAAACCGCCCCAATAGTGATGGTCAGACAGCACAATTTGCACGGAATTCAATTCAACACTGCGCTTCAAATGGTCCCAAGACGTGACCACCATGTTCGTCGCCTGCAGCAACCCGGTCGCTTTGTAAACTTCGGACATACCGTCTAAGCCCGGCGTTGGGTCTTCGTAATATTCCAAATCATTTGCCAGCCGCTTGGCGATGCGAATACTGGTTGGAATCGACCAATTGCCGTTTGGGTCAATCCGCAGCTGGTGATTCGGGAAAGCGACTTTGAGCGCTTTGATCGCATCTGCCTCCTCATCCGGCGGAAAAACACCAGCTTTCAGCTTGATGCTCTCAAAGCCGTATTGGTCAATCATCTTCTTGGCTTGCGCGACGATTTGCGCGGGGTTCACCGCTTCGCCATATGGGTCGGGTGCATATTCGGGGTCAACACTAGCGTCCCATTTGTAGAACAAATAAGCCGAATACGCGACTTTGTTGCGCACTGCGCCGCCCAATAATTCCACCAGCGGGATATTCAAGCTACGGGCTTGCAGGTCCAAAAACGCAACTTCAAAGCCTGAAAACACGCTGCTCGTCAAGTTGTCACCCATAGAACCAGGCGCGAGCTCCATTTCAACATGCGCGGTTTTGGTTAATTTAGATTCCGCAATCACCTTGGCCAGCAAACCATTCAAGTCAAAAGCCGATAAACCTACCAAACTGTCTTTCACCCGCGTCAACAAGTCCAATACAGGTGCGTCGCCATAGGTTTTACCTAAGCCAACCATGCCGTTTGCACCCACAACCTCGATGATAGAGCGCAGCCCAAACGGCTCATGCACCCCAGCAGCGTTCAATAAAGCAGGGTCTTTGATAGCAATGGGCGTGACGCGAACGGCGGAAATCTTCATGAGAGCAAATTCAATCTTTTTAGAAAATCTAGAAAATACCGCTGATTATAGTCATCGGTTGTCTGATGACCCGTATTTTGCTGATTTACAGAAAAATTGTCAAGCTAAAACGCCGTGTGTAGAGTGAGTTTTTTTGCTATATTTTTAACAGCAATTTAGGCAATAAATACGCTGGCTAGGTGCATATTTATCATCTAAATTTAGTGACTTTAAAACCTTAATTGATTTTAAACTTCAAAGCCAGCGCTTTAGAAGCCACGCACTTGCCCTGCACTTGCCCGCCCTCTACGCCAAAGCGGAAGTGGATGCCTGCGTACAAACGCGACAGCGCTGCCTCATTGGCAGCCGCGCTGAAGTTAGTGAAGGTACGCGGACCCCAGCCACGGTCGTTGTGGGTGTTGTCAGTGAATGCCGTGTTTGCACCAAAGATTTGATTTAATACACCTGCTGCTGCACTAGATTGAATAGAGTGGCCAGAAGGATATTCTGGGAACGGTGGCGTTGGCATCAACGGAGGTACCCAATTGCTGTCAAATGAACCCTGGACATAGCTCACGGGGCGCAACACGTTGAGCGCATATTTGGTGGCCCAACCTGCAATAAAAGCATCTGCCATCGCAATATTCAAGCGAGCCAGTGTTTGACCGGCATCAGCCAAGCTGGCTTTGCGGGTTTTCAGCAAATCGTTGGCTATAAACAGCCAGTGGCCAGCTGGCGTGGGTGTTTTACCTGGATCATCCGCCCAATACAAGGCAAATTGGCGTTGCTCTTGGGTGGCTGCCTTGCTGATGGTGTAAACCTCTTGCGCACTTTTGTAAAAAACAGAGCTGGCGTCCTCCGAATACTCAGGCGGCGGCGGCGCTGGGCAGTCTTTTACCGATTTCAAAGCAAAGGGGCGATTTTCACCCCAATACGGCAACAGCGGTTTGGCAAACGCCGGCGGTGTGGCCGTCCAAAGCCCTGCCCCACTGGGCGGCACGTAGTTGGCACGGCTGCGACGCAGCGGTCCCCAAGCTTCATGGCCGCCGTCGGTACGTGCCCAGGTCATGATCGCCATGGCCATGAGCTTGCCGAAGGAAGTAGAACGGTTGATGATTTCGGGGGTGTAGGTGTTGGGGTCAAAGTCTTGACCATATTTCAACGGCAACAAGCGCTCAAGCTGGTCAATACGGCCTTTGTTTTCCGCCGTAGCGTTGCTGAACATCATGCGCGTCATGGTCGCCATTGAGGCATTTGCCACCGTCGGCCAGTGCAAAGACTCATCGGGTTGCGCCGCAGGTAAGGAGTTGAGCTCATTCAACTGCCCAGCCATGCTGGTATAGCCAGGCATACCTGGCACGATGGACTCATACAACGCCAACCCCAAATACCCAAAAGCACGCGATGCTACAGGCGGGCTAAAACCAGGGGTTTGCTGGGTTAGCGACAGCGCTAGGGACATCCACTCGGTCGCGACAGCGTTGCTATAGGTGTCTGCTGGGCGAGTTAAATTTTGCGATTGCGCTATTGAAAATGAAGCAAATAACGTAATTAAAACGCCGGATAAAAAACGTTTTATCATATTATTGAGCTTTCCAAGGTGAAACACCAGACGTTTTATCAATGGTGAAAAATGCATCAGCTGCGACCGTTTGCCACGGGCCAGCTTCAGAAAACGGCCATTGCACGCGGACTTTGACCGTGGTTGCAGCACCTAAGCCGAAATGCATCCAACCTGCATGCCCGCTGGCGTGACCGCCACCGACGGTGAGTTCTTGGCGGATGATGCTTTGCTTGCCCAAGTGCTTCATGGCATCGCCCAAGTCAACCTCAACCCACGCGCCGACAGCGTCTTTGTTGCTGCCGTTTTGCTTCAGTTTGAGTTGCAGCCAATGCCCTGCGGTACCCATTTGCATTGGCTTGTCCACCGTGCCAGCACCCAGATTGCGCCACAGCTGCGCTTTGTCCCAGCGGTTCACCACGACCATGTCGAGCAAGCCATCACCGTTCAAATCTGCCAACATGCCACCACGGCCACGCCTAACGCTGGCAATATTTGAGAGCTGACCTGACTCAAAAAATCGACCATCAACTTGCTGCAGCAAAAGATTATTCGGGTCTAAAGCGGCAAAGTCTGGCATCGTGGAGATATTGCCTTTGACGATAAAGATATCTGCCAAGCCGTCATGGTTCACATCTGCGAATTGGGAATGCCAAGCGGTAGAAGGATGAATATCACCCCCAACATAGGGACGATGTGCGGTGACGCCGCGTTTGTAAGCCATATCAACATACTCAGGCTTATCGGCCTTGCCAGTGGCACTGAGTTGCAGCTTTTGTAGTTTGTTGTCCGCCATGCTGGTCAAATACAGCTCTGGGTAGCCGTCGCCATCGATGTCTTGGCTAGCAATGCCCATACCCCAAATTTGCATAGGCTTCCAGCCCTGCGCTTCTGTGTACAAACTAGGTTGCTGGCCAGTGGCAATTTTCCAAAGCTGCTCTTGCCCACCTTTGTAAAATTCGCGGTCATTGCTGACGCGTAAATCTGGCGTGCCTTTACGCCCCCAATCTGAAAACAACATCGACAAAGCGCAATACGACGGCTCTAGTTTGATCGGTGCAGCAAAGCCGCTGCCGGCGCTGTTCGGGCGCAACAAAACGCCCGGTGTGCAGCTACCCCAAGGAAATTCTGGTTTGGTGCGGTCAATATAAGTGCCTATCGCAAACGTCGGCCATTTTTGACCCCGCTCCCAAGTCGCAGAAAACGCCGTGTGCCATTCGTTACCTGTTTTGACGCCCCATTTGCTGGTGGCACGCTCAAATTTGCAAGCGCCTAAACCACGGAAGACTTCAACCTCACCCACACGCAGCACCACCAAATCGGTGTTGCCATCGCTGTCAACATCCAAAGGGTACGCGCCTATGGCGTTGGTCAATTCCAAACCAGTGCGATCTTCTTGCAGCTTGATCGCACCGCCACGGGTACTTTTGTTGCGGTAAAACTTGGCTTTGTTCACGCCAGCAGTGACATAGATTTCGGGTAAACCATCAGCATCACAGTCAAACGTGGCAACACCGCCACCCACCATGAATTCGTCATCCCCTTCAAAGCGGCTTTGCAAGCCCGCGCTGTCGGTTTCTTCAACAAACTTGGGAATATTTGGCGTAGCAGGAACTGGCAGAATAGCTAGTACGGCATTCTGTGCTGAAACTGGTGTCATAGCCGTCTGCAGGGCTAGGGAACTTAGCAGAATAGTTTTTAATAAATTAGACATTCACCCAAGCTCCGGTTTTTTCTGAGGCAAACAAGGCATCAATGACCTTCATATTCAAAATCGCGTCTTCAACGCCATAGGGCAAACTAATTTCGCCGCGTACGACTTTTGAAAACGCATCACCCTGCAAGCCATACATATTGCAAGCTGGCATGTTGTGCTTTTGCATAGACGAGCCGTTCAAAGTACTGCCATCATCCACAAAATAATCAGTTTCACCACCCAACGGTGCATTGAACGGAATTTGAACTTCAATACGCTTTTTAGTTCCCACAACTTGCACGCGCTGGTGTGGTACTGATTGCGTTGAAACGGTGAAATCTAAACGTTTGCCATCGCCAAAATCAAGCAAAGCGCTGACGGTGCGATCCACTTTGAAGTCTGGATCGCGGTCAACCAAGGCGATCACGCGTTTGGGTTCAGCATCAAACAAAAACCGCCCAATCACAATCGGGTAGCAGCCGATATCGTACAGCGCACCGCCGCCGATTTCATACTTGTTGCGGATGTTGTTGGTGTCGCGATTGAAATACGAAAAGAACGCTTGCACGGTTCGCACATCACCCAATTCACCACTGCGCACACGTTCGCGCACTTGTAGCCACTGCGGGTGAAAGCGCACCATGAAAGCTTCCATGATATGCACTTTGTCCGCCACTTCACGCAGCTGCGCTGCTTCGTTGGCATTGATGGCAAACGGCTTTTCGCACAAAACGTGTTTACCAGCACGAGCTGCCTGCAGCGTTAACGGTACGTGCAGATCGTTCGGCAAAGGGTTGTAAATGGCTTCAATCTCACGGTCAGCCAACAAGGCCTCATACGAACCATAAGCCTTAGGAATGCCCAGCTTAGCTGCCCATTCATCTGCTTTGCCAGGCGCACGCGAGGCGATGGCTCGCACATCGCAAAACTCGCTTTGCTGCATAGCAGGGATAACTTTTTCCCAACCAATTTTGGCGGTACTAAGAATACCCCATACTACTTTTTTCATAGCTATAGACCCAATAAATACGAGAACTACGTACCAATTTAATCAATAAATTTAAATGTTTTAAAAATGCATTTAAATGAACGAATTCAACAAGTTTTCTAGGTTTTCTTGACGACCAGAAACTGGGCGCGTATCAGTGTTGCTCTGCAACACACGTGCCGCCACCGCATCCAAGCTTAACTTGCCTGCCATGACGTCACCACCAAAGCTTGACTTCCAGCCCGCATAACGGTCTTGACGTGCTTTCTCAAAGCGACCATCTTGAATCATTTTTTCGGCAATCAACAAAGCACGCGCTGTCACGTCCATGCCACCAATGTGGCCATAAAACATGTCTTCAGGTTCAATCGATTGACGACGCACTTTGCTGTCAAAGTTCACACCACCGGTGGTAAAACCACCTGCTTGCAGGATTTGATACATCACCAAGGCGGTTTCTGGAATGCTATTTGGGAACTGGTCTGTGTCCCATTGGCACTGCATGTCGCCACGGTTCATATCAATAGAGCCAAAAAGTCCCATGTCAATGGAAGTTGCAATTTCATGCTCAAAGCTGTGTCCAGCCAATGTGGCGTGGTTGGCTTCGATGTTGACTTTGACTTCTTTCTCCAAACCATGTTTGAGCAAGAAGCCGTACACAGTAGCAACGTCAAAATCATACTGGTGCTTGGTCGGTTCACGTGGTTTTGGTTCAAGCAAAATCGCACCTTTGAAGCCGATTTTGTGTTTGTAGTCCACAACCATATTCAAGAATCGACCCATTTGGTCAAGCTCTTGCCCCATTTGCGTGTTTAACAGAGTTTCATACCCTTCGCGGCCGCCCCACAACACATAGTTTTCACCACCAAGCTTGAGCGTTGCATCCATTGCTTCTTTGACTTGTAGCGCACCGAGTGCAAAGATCTCTGGATCAGGATTGGTTGAAGCGCCAGACATAAAGCGGCGGTGGCTGAACAAGTTAGCCGTGCCCCACAAAAGCTTCATGCCCGTTTCTTGCTGCTTAGCGGCCAACACATCAACCATCGCGTGCAGATTGTTGACACTGTCACGCGGGGTTGCGCCTTCTGGTGCAACGTCGCGGTCATGGAAGCAATAGTAAGGTGCACCTAGTTTTTGAAAAAATTCAAACGCAGCGTCTGCTTTGGCTTTCGCCGCAGTCATGGGGTCTGCAATGTGCTGCCAAGGGCGCTCAAATGTGCCGTCGTAGCCAAACGGGTCAAAACCGTTCCAGCAATAGCTGTGCCAGTAGCAAACAGCAAAACGCAAATGGTCTTCCATGCGTTTACCCAAAACCATGCGGTCTTTGTCATACCATTTGAAGGCGAGAGGATTTTTAGATTCAGCGCCCTCAAATTTGATGGGGGCGACAGCGTTGAAATACGAGCTCATGTCATGTCCTTGATAGGTAGTTGTTGTTGAGTAGAGTTTTTTGTAGTCTCAGAGAACAGTTTTCTGTTTCTTTTTATAAATTATTTTATTGTTGAATAGATTTCAAAGCGGGATAGATGGCACGAAAGCGTGCGTACCTTGGCGCTAAAATTTTCAATTCTTCGGCATCTGGTTTGTAGATTTTTGATATTTTTGGCGTCAAACATACATCAGCCATAGCAGCTCCGGTTGCTAACCAAGCCAATCGCGCAGCACCCAATGCACCGCCAGCGGCAGATTCTTCATGTGTGACGATGTTGATATTCAACAAAGTAGCCAATTGCTGCGCCCACAAGGCACTGCGCGCACCACCGCCCACCAACGAAAGTTGTTTAACTTCACAGCCTGCAGCTTGCAAGGCACGCATGCCATCAGCAAGGCCGAAGCTGACGCCTTCAATCACAGCATATGAAAGCGCCGCAGCATCCGTGTCATTACTAAGTTCATGAAAACTACCACGCGTCACCGCATCGTTGTGCGGCGTGCGTTCACCGCTTAAATACGGCAAGAACAGTGGCGCGCTTGCTCGTTGTGCAGCGTTTAATCCACTGGCTTGTGCTTCTAATACTGCTTCAGAGCTTGCACCCAAAAGCTTAGTCACCCACTGCAAGCAACTTGCGGCCGACAGCATCACACTCATTTGATGCCAACGGTCTGGCACTGCATGGCAAAAAGCGTGGGTTGCGCTGGCAGCATTTGGTTGGTATGTCGGGGTGACGACAAACAACACACCACTTGTACCCAAGGACAAGAATCCTTGCCCTGCATTAACAGCACCCATACCCACTGCGCTGGAAGCATTGTCACCCGCACCGCCTGCAACAACGATACCTGATTGCAAACCCGATGTTAAAGCGGCTTGCGATGTTAAGTTACCACTTGGTGAGCTGCCCTCAACCAAACGCGGCATCTGCATTTCTGTCAAATCTGTGAGCTTGAGTAAATCCTGAGACCACGCACGTTTTTCAACGTCCAACCACATGCTGCCGCTGGCATCAGACATGTCGCACACATGCTCGCCTGTTAGCATGAAACGGATGTAATCTTTAGGCAGAATGATTTTGGCAATCTTTGAGAATACATCTGGCTCATACTTCGCCAACCAGCGCAGCTTCGGCGCTGTAAAACCCGGCATAGCCAAACTGCCAGCAATTTGCGGCAGCAGGGGTAGTTCAGTCATCATGTCTTCACATTCTTTGGCAGAGCGAGTATCGTTCCACAAAATTGCCGGTCGTAAAACCTGGTTACTGGCATCCAGCAGCACAGCCCCATGCATCTGCCCAGATAAACCAATGGCTTGCACCTGCGAGTACTGTGCAGGAAACTTGCTCTTTAACTGCGCCAAGGCTGTTAGCGTAGCCGTCCACCATGCGGCAGGGTCTTGTTCGCTGTGACCTGCATGCGGCCTGGAAATCTCCAATGACGAACCAGTTACACCAACCACTTGATGCTTGCTATCTAGCAGCAAGACCTTAACTTCTGACGTACCAACGTCAATGCCTAAATACATTCAAAGCTCCTGAATTTGAGAGGGTGAGTTGTGCCGTTTATGGGGCTTTTGCGAGCTTGAAGGGGTCATAAAACGAGTAACTACTGGTTTGACATACACTGCAGCACTGATATCTTCAACAGCAAGTTTGTCAGCTATAGCTTCAGCTGTTTGTTGTGTCGCTTTTCCAACCGGCATGGGCCGTAAAAACCGATGCCACACAAGAGCGGCAGAGCCGACAGCTGCTGCCAATAAACCATATTTTGCAGCACGCACTTTGGTGACCGGCATATCAGCTAATTTTGAGTAATTAGCCAAGGTTGCAACCGCTTTGGTTATCATTTCTGGATTATTGACGCATGATTGCCCGCCCAAAACAATGGTGCGCGGATTGAACATGACATCTAAATTTTGAATCAGTACGCCCAGATACTTTCCAGCTAAGTCTGTATTTTTAGCAGACTTCAGCGCACGCGAACCTATAAAAGTCTCAGCACAACCTTGCCGACCGCAAGAGCAAAGTGGGCCGTCAATTTGCAATGTGGTATGCCCAATTTCGCCTGCCATGCCGATAGCACCAACAAACAACCTATCATTCAAAATAATGCCAGCACCAACACCCACATCGCAACTCACAAAAATCAAAGGATCCTCGCCCTCTTGGGTCGAAAATTCATACTCGCTTAGCGCAGCAGCGTCAGCATCGTTTTGAAGATGTATGGGCACTTGAGGGACACCAATGCGAAAAAATGCATCAGATATCATGCTCAAGAAGGGAACTTCACGCCATGCCAAGTTAGGTGCAAATCTAACAATACCAGCATCTTCATTGATAGCGCCGGGCAAGCAAACACCGACACCTGAAAGCAGTAATTTTTTTGCCGCAAGTACTTGGCATTGCTCAAACACCAATTGAGCAGTTTGTTGGCACACACGTTCGGGCAAATTAGAAGCCAGAGGCACTTGCGCATGTGATACAACCGCGCCCGTAAGCGTGACGCTCACGACGCGCAGGCATTCGACTGCAATTTCAACCCCCATTAACACGCGTGTTTCAGCATCTAACTGCAACGGTGTTGAAGGTCGCCCCATGCCTTCAACAGCCACGGGAGCGCAGGCCTCTGTCATCCACTTTTCAGCCAATAACTCGCGCACTAAAGCGCTAACGGTTGATTTTGTCAACCCACTTTTACGAGATAAGTCAGCCCGGGACAGACCAGACTCTGAACGCATCAAGCGCAGCAGAACACTACGGTTGATACGTTTGAGAAGTTGCTGATCGCCCGTGGTTTTCATAAAACAACTGATTTACCGAGCTGGCCTGTCAGTTTGCGGTTTACCGACTGGTTGTTTACCAGAAATGATCATCCCCAACACTTCGTCCTCAGTCACATCAGCCGTTTTATACATACCGAGTGATTTACCATTCTTCATAACAACCAAGCGGTCGCTCAATGCAAACACATCGTGCATGTCATGGCTGATCAAGAAAATACCAACACCTTCTGCTTTAAGCTGGCGCACCAAGTTGCCAACCATTGCGGTCTCCTCAGGGCCAAGTGCTGCTGTAGGCTCGTCCATGATCAAAATACGTGCGTTGAAATAAATTGCGCGAGAAATCGCCACCACTTGACGCTGTCCACCTGACAAGCGACGAACCGGAATACGCACATTAGTGAAGTTTTTATTCAAACGATGAAATACTTTACGAGCATCCGCATCCATGCGATGGTCATCTAGTGTGCGCCATTTGGTCAACAACTCACGTCCTAAAAACAAATTAGCAACTGAATCCAAGTTGTCTGCCAAAGCCAAGGTTTGATAAATCGACTCAATACCCAAATTCTGTGCATCAGCGGGTGAACGCACATGAACTTTTTCACCAGAAATAACGACATCGCCGCTATCAATGGGGTAGGCACCCGCCAACATTTTCATGAGCGTTGATTTACCTGCTCCGTTGTGCCCCAAGACCGCAACGACTTCACCGGGATAGAGGGTCATGCTGACATCGTCAACCGCATGAACGCCACCAAACGATTTTTTGATGTTGCGCAGCTCTACTAAACATTTTGAAGTATCTACGCCGCTCATACTGTGTCTCCTGTCCACTTACGGTAAGCCACGTCAAAAACGACGGCAGCAATCAAAACCTGACCAATGATGATGTATCGCGTACCGATAGAAACATCTAACAACAGCATGCCGCTATCGATACATTGCATGATTAATGCACCCAGGACTGAGCCGATGATCGTTCCACTACCCCCCGCTAAGGCTGTTCCACCAATCACAGTTGCAGCAATAACCAATAGCTCCAAGTTATTTCCCAATGAATTGGTACCGGCATTCAATCGTGATATAGATACGATGGCAGCAATAGTGATCAATATCGCTAATAACAAGAACATCAGCATAGTTACGCGCTTGACAGGGATACCAACCAGCTCAGCGGCATCTGGGTTACCACCGATTGCAAAAACGTAGCGACCAAAACGTGTGCGGTGCACCAAAAATGACACAAACAATGCAACGGCTGCCCAAATCAACACCGGAATCGGAATACCTTGCGCTTCTGGTTTATTGGGAATGTGGTAAGCATTCATCACTGCAACAAATGCCATGATGATGATGACAGGCACCAATACAATCAATGAATCCGTTAGAAGCGAATTTGTCGGAACGCCATATGCTTTTTTAGCATTTCGCTTGCTCAACATGCTGTAAACTAAAGCCAAACACATCAAGCCACCTATCACCCAGCTTGCTTTGGTGCCAATACCGCCGTTGTAACCGCCACCAAGCTTGAGAAAAAACTCATCAGCTAGTGGCTGCGTTTTTCCATCAGCCACCAAATACGCGGCACCTCGGAACGACATCAATCCGCCCAAAGTAACCACAAATGTGGGTACACCAATGTATGCGGTCAAAGCGCCTTGGTACATCGACACTGCTAGAGCAGCTGCGAGACCAGCCAAACACGCTGCTGGCCAAGTCCAGTTGGCCGTGTACATCAAAAACGCAATCAAAACACCCACAAAACCCATGACTGAGCCGACAGATAAATCTATATGCCGCGCAACGATAATGAGCACCATGATGGTGGCCAAAATACCAACCACAGCTGTTTGCTGGGCGATGTTGTACAAGTTTTCAGGCGACAAGAAAATGCCATCTGAGAAAAAATTAAAAACAAGTGCGACCACTATCAACACTCCCGACATCAACACCATGCGCCAGTCAATCTGGGCACGTTTGATAGATTGAATTGCATCATTCATATCGCGCTCCTACCTACAAAATACAAAAAACAAATAACTAAAACTAACTTTTTTTGCTTAATTTTCATAAGCCACAAACGACACCGCGGGCGCTAGGCCCGCGGCGTGAACCTACTTCAGCTAACCGAATGGTTTATTTACAAACAGCAACTTTCGCGCCGTCGATACCTTTGCACAAAGCATCTTTCTTGATGTAACCGGCTTTCAAAACAACATCCAAGTTGTCTTTAGTCACTGGGATTGGCTTCAAAAAGATAGACTTCATAGTCATCTTCTTAGGGCCACCTGCCCAGTCAGCAGCACCAGTTACAGCCTTGCCAGCGCCCAACTCAACAGCAGCTTTCGCTGCAGCTGTGCCGAGGTCAGCAGAGTTTTTCCAGACTGACACAGTTTGTGTACCAGCTGCAACACGGTTCAAAGCAGCGTGGTCGCCGTCTTGACCAGACACTGGAATACCTTGCAAGCCCTTAGCTGTCAAAGCAGCCACTACACCGCCGGCCATGCCGTCGTTTTGTGCCACAACAGCGTCAACCTTGTTGGCGTTCTTAGTCAGGATCTGCTCCATGTTTTTCTGAGCATTTTGTGGATTCCAGCCAGATGTGAACTCTTCGCCAACAATCTTCACGTCACCCTTTTTGATAGCGTCAGCCAACACTTCAGCTTGGCCTTCGCGCAAGAACGCAGCATTGTTATCACCTGGGTCGCCCTTGATGATGGCGTAGTTGCCTTTTGGCTTGGCCTTCAAGATTTCACGAGCAGTCATACGGCCCACTTCTTTGTTGTCAAAAGTGATGTAAGTTGTGCCTGCTGCTTCAAACAAACGGTCATACGCGATGACTGGAATTTTTTGCTGTGCAGCTTTGTTGACCGCTGGCAAGATAGCGTCTTTGTCTTTTGCCAAGATGATCAAGACTTTTGCGCCTTTGGTGATCAAACCGTCGATGTCAGCCAATTGCTTTTCAGCAGAAGCGCCAGCGTCAGAATAGATGTATTTCGCGCCTGATTTTGCCAATTCAGCCTTGATAGCTGCTTCGTCAGTCTTCCAACGCTCTTCTTGGTAAGCGTCAAAGCTCACGCCGACAACCAATTGTGCGAAAGATGAACCAGCTGCCATGGCCAAAGCCAAAGCGGTCAGAGTACGTTTAAATTGCATTCTTTATCTCCAGTTAATAAACCCCGAGGGGCGTTAAGTTTTAGCTAAAACCTGCCGCTTTCAACAACTAAAGCTATTTAGTTCAGCAAGAAAACGAAGTATCCACTTATTTTCGCGAAAGTTTATTAGGGGAAACGCTAGTTTCGATATGGTTACTTAAAAGAATTTATAGTCGATGTATGTTTATCCATGAAAAAATTGATATCGTTTACTTATGGGTAGATGGCAATGACCCTGTTTGGCGGAAAAAAAGGGCAAGTTCCTTGGGGCAATTGAATGCCTACAACCGAAACAGCATCGCTAAATACGGCAATGTGGAAGGCCGATTTCGGGACAACGACGAACTGCGCTACAGTTTGCGCGCGCTGGAACGCTACTTCCCCGATTGCGGCCATGTTTACATCGTCACCGATGCGCAAAGGCCTGCCTGGCTGCAAAATTCAACGCAAATTTCTATCATTGACCATAAAGAACTGATCCCGGCTAGCAAACTACCGACCTTTGACTCCGCCAACATTGAGTCCTACATTCACCGCATCCCCAACTTGTCAGAGCAGTATTTTTACCTCAACGACGATGTTTTCTTCGGCTCTCCCGTTGATTTAAGCCATTGGTTTAGCAAAGATGGCATTTGTGTGGGATGGTCAGACGATTTACCGGTAAGCAATCAAGGTTTACAACCCGACGCCACCGCACTAGAAAATGCCTGCCGTTTGTCGATTCAGTGGTTGAGAACGCATGAAAATTCGAATTTCAGCCCTTTCAAACACACTTACCGCACCTTTGCCCATGCGCCTAGGCCCATGTTGAAATCAATGCTGATTGCGCTAGAAACTGAAGCTCCCGATTTGTTTGAATCCGTACGCTCAACCGTATTTCGCGCCTGGGACAAACCCACTATCGTCTCTGATTTTGTACTGCGCTGGGCGTTGGCTAACGGCAAGGCCACTTTGAGAGACTACGCACATGTCTACTTGTCCACGGGTGATGTAGAAAATGCAGCGCAACTGAACAGCTTGATAGCAGCAGACGGCCTGCTTGATTTCTTTTGCATCAACGACACCACTGACGATGCAGACGATCTAGACCCACGATTGGCGATGGTGCAGGGAACACTGCAAACCATGTTTCCAAAAGTCTCTCGTTTTGAGAGTTAAATTTCTTAAAAAATGCTCAAATCACGCCTACGATGAGTGCCGCGCAAGCCACAAAAGTCAAGCGCAGCCGTAACGGCAAATACCATTTGGGCATACTCACCGATTTAACCAATCGCTTGTCTTGCCAAAAGTGAATCAAAAATCCCGCTACCAACAACAAGCAAGCATGCTTAGGTGAAATAGCATATTTAACTAAAAGTGCGATCCAGGCCACCAATGCTGGCACTACGCTCCACACAAAACAATGGGTACGTTGCTGCTCAGACATATCGCTTTGGCTCATTGCAAAGCCCCAGTGCAGCGCGCCCACAAAGCTCAAAATTACCGCGCCATAAACCAAAAGTGCATCACCCCACAAGATGCTGCGGCTGCTGTCAACCCACACTGCAGCAGCCAAAGTCAAAAATGGCAACAAGCCCCCATAGCCCAACCATTTCACGATTGGCGGGATAATTGTTTTGAAAGTATCAACAGGGTTGGATAATTTAGTCATCTAATAATAGTTACCAAAAAAAGAGGTCTGCAATGGGTGGAGAAGATGAGCGCTGCTGCGGCACGGGTCACTGCATGATAAATGCTGACGGACGCTGCTGGTGCGGCCAGCAATGGGATGGCGAGAAAATGTGCCAGCCTAAACAAAAGGCGGAATCGAAGTCTGACTTGACTTCAAAGAGCGATGAATCCGTCACATCCGCTTATATTGTGTCGGACAATAAGCCCTCTTGACCCCTTCTGATCGCAGCGCTGCATGCTTGGTGGTGCGGCTACTCATCCGCTTACGCCACATTCTGAAGGAGCTGGCTTTCATGTTGGTGCGCATGAAATTGATCACCGCAGATTCGTTCAGCCCATAGGTGCGCTCTATCGCTTCAAACGGCGTGCGGTCTTCCCATGCCATTTCTATGATTCTGGAGGCATCGCCGGGGGTGAAGATGGGTTCGGGTTTTGACATACTCAAATTGTATAAAAAGCGGGTACATGGTGTCGCACAGGTTAAAAAGACCTTGCAACTTTATGGCAACATATCACTATGCAAAAAATTCAGTCTTCACATTCAACCGCCCCCTTCCTCCCGCAAATCACGCTTTACCGCAGTTGGCTAAGCGCGCAGCGTGGCTTGAAGTTTGACTCTTACGACGCGCTTTGGCAGTGGTCAACGACTGATTTAGACGCGTTTTGGCAGAGTATTTGGGATTATTTTGACCTGAAATCGTCCACGCCCTACTCCGCCGTATGTGACCGTTCTGCCAAAGTTGATGGTATTTCGCGGATGATCGATGTGAAATGGTTCACTGGCGCGACGGGCAACTACGCGCAGCAGGTGTTTCGGCATGTTGAAGCCGCAGATTCTGTAGGTTTCCCAGCCATCATTAGCCACAATGAGAAAAGCTTGGGCAAGCAGCCAGCAAAAGAAATGACTTGGCCGCAGCTCAAACAACAAGTCGCCTCCCTCGCCCTGCACCTGCAAGCACAGGGTGTGCAACCGGGGGACAGGGTTGCGGCGTATTTGCCGAACATTCCAGAGGCGATGGTGGCGTTTTTGGCGACGGTGAGCATTGGCGGCGTGTGGAGCATTTGTGCACCGGATATGGGGACGAACGCCGTTTTAGACCGCTTCAAACAAATTGAACCCAAGGTGCTGATTGCCTGCGACGGTGTTACTTTTGGCGGCAAAGACTTTGACCGCCTAGCCGTGATCGCCGAGCTATGCGCCGCACTGCCCAGCGTAAAGCATGTGATTTTGCAAGACAATTTGGGGACTTTACAGCCTTACACTCAAGCAACTTCAAATGCTAAAAACGCTATAAATATAATAGCTTCTCAGGCAGTATTTACAAAGGCTACATGTCAAAATGATGCTAAAACTGCAGCTTTTGAGCCACTTTGGTTGCCGTTTGACCACCCACTGTGGATTGTCTATTCCAGCGGCACGACAGGACTACCCAAACCGATTGTTCACAGCCACGGCGGCATCGTCAT
>JBEGUP010000002.1:0-22438 GCA_041178825.1 Pseudomonadota bacterium
GGCTCGGCAGACATCGCCGTGCATTCGCTCAAAGATGTGCCTATGGACTTGCCCGATGGCTTCGCCTTAGCCTGCGTGATGGAACGCGAAGACCCACGCGACGCTTTCGTCTCCAATAACTACGCTAATTTAGCCGCTTTGCCACTGGGCGCAACGGTGGGTACGTCCAGCCTGCGCCGCGTTGTCTTGCTCAAAGCGCTGCGACCTGATGTGAAGATTGTCCCGCTACGTGGCAACTTAGACACCCGATTGCGCAAACTCGACGAAGGCCAGTTTGACGCGATTATTTTGGCGGCAGCAGGCTTAAAACGCCTAGGTTTGGCGCAGCGCATCCGTGCGGTGTTTGAGACGACAGAGATGCTGCCCGCTGCGGGGCAGGGCGCTTTGGGCATTGAAATCAAGGCAAATAGGGCGGATTTGGTGGCTGCCTTAGCGCCTTTGGCCCATTTACCAACGTGGATGGCTGTATCTGCCGAACGAGCTGTTAGCCGAGCTATGGGGGGCAGTTGCTCTATGCCTTTGGCAGCGCACGCGGTGTGGGATGGTGCGCAATTGCGGTTGAATGCGGCTTGGGGTGAGCCTGAGGAAGAGAAAACATCTGCAGTTGAAAAAATAAGAGGAACAAGTGATTTGGTCACAGCCAATTTAGGCCATGCTGTGGGCGATATTGAAACAGCGGCGGCTATGGGTGAGGAAGTCGCCGCAAAATTGCTCGCCAATGGTGCGCGCAAATACACGAAGTTGATGGGCAATGATTAAATCCCCCCTAGCCCCCCTTTTTCAAAGTGGGGAACAAGAGTGAAAGTCATCGTCACCCGCCCACGCCTAGAGGCTGATGTTTGGGTCAAGCAGTTGCGAGCTTTGCATTTTGATGCCGTTGCGCTGCCTTTGATTCACATAGGCGCACCAGCGGATAACCAAGACGTCACTAAGGCTTGGGTGAACTTGGATCAATACATTGCTGTGATGTTCGTGAGTAGCAATGCAGTTCGCTATTTTTACTCTTCAAATATGCCTATAGCTGGCGTATTTATTGAATCTAAAGCTATTAAAAGCATAGCAAATTTAGAGGTTAAAGCAGCTAAACCTAGAATGTGGGCAACAGGTCCGGGGACGCGTGATGCCTTGCTGGCGCAGTCTGTACCAGCTGATTTGATTGATTCGCCCGATTCAGGTGCGGCACAATTTGACTCTGAAGCGCTTTGGAATATTGTCAAAAACCAAGTCAAACTGGGCGACAAAGTGCTGATTGTGCGAGGCAGATCATTGGGTTTAAAGGGTGCCAACGGCGTGGAATCTGCAAAAATGAATGGACGCCCTTGGTTGGCTGACCAGTTAATAGCGACTGGCGTGCAGGTAGATGAAGTGATCAGCTACGAGCGCTGCGCGCCTGTGTTTGATGCGGCTGAATTAGCTTTGTTGCGCCAAGCCAGCGCAGATCAATCCATTTGGCTGCTCAGTAGTTCAGAGGCTGTCGCTAATTTATGCTCAATTTCAGGCTTAAGTTCTAGCTTAGGTTTGGGGCTGAATTGGTCACAAGCCAGAGCCATCGCCACCCACCCGCGCATTGCACGGGCAGCCAAAGATGCTGGATTTGGTGTTGTTTACGAGTCACGACCGCTGCTGGCTGATGTGGTGGCTTCTATAGAATCTATGTTATGAGCGACATTTCTACACAAGAGACACCTAGCGCCCCAGAGGCTCAGCCGGCTGCTAACCCGATTGCAGCCCCAATGGCAGTTGCAAATACGGGCTCTTCTACGAGGTCTGCTACTGGTTTTTCCAAGTTTTTTACTATATTTATAGTAGCAGCGTTGTCAGTATCTATGCTGGCTAGCTTCTATTTATGGCGTAAATTGACGAATATGCAGCAGCATCTTGCGAGACAGAGCGCTGATGCCACCAATTTAAGCGTTGAAGCCCGCAGCTTGGCTAAAAATGCACAAGATGTGGCGAGGGAAGCGTCTGCCAGATCGTCTTTGAACGAAACGCGCCTGAGCGAAGTTGCCTTGCAACGCAGCCAATTGGACGAGTTGATGCAGAGTTTGTCCCGCTCGCGCGATGAAAACTTGGTGGTGGATGTGGAGTCTGCTCTACGTCTGGCACAGCAACAAGCGCAATTAACCGGTAGTGTTGAGCCGCTTTTGGCCGCGCTGAAAACGGCGGATCAACGGCTGGTTAGAGCTGCGCAACCACGCTTGAACGGTGTTCGCAGAGCGTTAGCCAGCGATACAGACAAAATCAAAGCTGCGGCGGTGGCTGATATTCCTAGTTTGCTTGTGAAACTGGATGAAATCAGCCGATTGGTGGAAGACCTGCCAGTGTTAAATACAGTGACGGCGGTACCAAAAATAGAGAAATCAAATGTAGGTTTAAACGCTTCTCCAAATACTGAGGGTTATAAAGCTACTGTAAATCAAGATGCAGACTGGAAAACTGGCTTTCAAAACTTTATGCAGAAGCACTGGCAAATAGTGCGGGCTGAGTTGGGCAAGCTGGTTCGTGTCAGCCGTATCGAAAATCCAGATGCTGTGCTGCTGTCGCCTGAACAGACCTATTTTTTACGAGAAAATTTGAAACTCAAAATTCTCAATGCTAGGCTAGGTTTGCTGGGGCGGCAAATTCAATCCGCAAAGACTGATTTGCTGTCAGTCGCCGACGATGTTCGTAAATACAGCGACCCCACCTCCAAGCAAGTGCAGATATTGCAAGCCGCCTTGTCGCTGGTGCAAACGCAGCTAGGCAATGCAACGATTCCTGTTCTCGACTCATCTTTAGCCGCGTTGACACTTGCGGCAGCGGGTAAATAATGCGTGCTGCACTGTGGTTTTTAGCCTTATTTGGTATTGCAGTCGCTGTGGCCGTGTTTGCCGGAAACAATGATGCCACGGTAACCTTGTATTGGTCGCCTTATCGTGTTGATTTGTCGCTGAACTTTGTGATTCTTGCGCTCGTTTTTAGTTTTGCGCTCATCTATGCGGCCATGCGCACAGCTGCGCTTTTGTTTGCTCTGCCCGAGCAAGCCCAGCGCTGGCGTGCGTTGCAAAAAGAGCGAGCCATCAATGCTGAGCTTTTCAACGCGCAATCGCATTTTTTAGCAGGCCGGTATATTCGTTCACAAAAATCTGCGTTGTCTGCCTTGAGTTTGGATAAATCAAGAGAGCATTCCCATCCCAAATCAACCGATTTAGTGGGGAATGAGTCGCAACTACGCGCTTTGGCGCATGTGATGGCAGCACAAAGTGCGCATGCCTTGCAAGACAGCGCGGCACGAGATAATCATTTGAAGCAAGCCTTAGAGCATCAAAATCAGCGTGCTTCGTTAGACACAAAAGAAGGCGCGCAGCTCTTGGCTGCAAGCTGGGCTTTGGATGACCGCGATGCTTCCGCCGCGCAGCGCTGGTTAGCGCAATTGCCTAGTGGCGCAGCGCGTCGCACTTTGGCGCTACGGCTCAAACTCAAAGCGGCGCAGTTGGGTAATGCCAGTACGGAAGCACTAGAGACGACGCGTTTGCTGGCAAAGCACCATGCATTTTCCAAAGATGTTGCACCTAGTTTGATCAAAAGTTTGGTTTTAAAACGACTAGATGATGCGCGAGACACCGCGCAACTGCAGACCACTTGGCGTGCGCTAGATGCAAACGACCGTTTGCAACCAGACCTTGCCATTCATGCAGCATTCAAGCTGAATGGATTGGGCGGTCAGGTGCAGCAAGTGACGGACTGGTTGCTACCTGCGTGGACAGCAATAATCGGTTCTGATGGCGGCTTGAACAATGTCGACAGCGCACGTTGTGCAGAACTCATACAAGCACTGGAAGCCATATTGGCTGCGCAAACAGAATCAAAGGATTTGACTTGGTTAGCAAGAATTGAACAAGCACAATTGGCAAATCCAAGAGATGCGCGTTTACAGTACCTAGCGGGTATCGCCTGCAAAGCGCACCAACTGTGGGGCAAAGCGCAGCAGCAATTGGCGCAAGCTGCGCCGCAGTTAAAAGATGCTAATCTAAAACGCCGCGCTTGGTGCGCTTTGGCGGAATTGGCCGAGCAGCGGGGTGATGCTGTCGCAGCTGGCAGCGCATGGAAAAACGCCGCACAGATTTAACACGGTATAAGTTATTTGCAACCCTGTTGGCTTGGGTTGTTGGTACTTTGATGCAGTTGTTGCAAACATCTCTAAAGGATGCTCATGTATATGCATTTTATTTGGTTGTAGCCGGCGTTTTTATTGCCTGCATAGCTATTGATAGAGTAGCTAAAAAATCACCAAGCGAGCGCATCAATTTGCAAATATGGTTCCCCGTTTGCATGCTTCTTGCTAGTGGCTGCGCTGCATTTGGCGTGACAGGTTTGCGTGCAGTTGCTTATGCCTCGCATCAATTAAATCCAGCTTATGAAGGGCGAGATATTGAGGTCGTTGGCGTTGTGTCTGCGATGCCTCACATTAATGACATGGGAACGCGGTTTCAGTTAAATGTGGAATCTGCGAAATTGCTTACAACCGTTGAGAATGTTCAAATCAAACAAGCTGTTGTGCCGCCTTCTAAAATTTCGCTGAGTTGGTATGGTGGCGTCTTTGGCGTAACTGAAGTGGGTGGCGATATGGTTGCATTGCAACGCAAACCCATGCCCATCCTGCCAGGAGAGCGCTGGCAAATGACGGTGCGGCTCAAAGCGCCACATGGCAACCTTAACCCGGGTGGTTTTGATTTTGAATTGTGGCTATGGGAACAGGGCATACAAGCAACAGGTTATGTACGAACCAGTGCGAACGATGCTGTTCCCGCGCGATTGGGACAGACGTGGCAGCATTCAGTTGAACAATTGCGCTACAAGGTCAGGGATGCAATTTTTACGCGCATGTCCGCTTCAGATTCTTCTCCCAACGCTTACAAGCACTCAAGTGAAGCGGGGATCATTGCGGCTTTGGTGACGGGTGACCAACAGGCCATAGACCGCGCCGATTGGGATATTTTTAGGGCTACAGGCGTTGCTCATTTGATGAGTATTTCTGGTTTGCACATCACCATGTTTGCTTGGGGTGCAGTACTTATAGTTGGCAGCTTGTATAGACGCTCAACGCGCTTGTGCCTAGCCTATCCAGCGACAAATGCTGCTTTGTTGGGCGGCTTGATATTGGCGACTTGTTACGCTGTATTCAGTGGTTGGGGCGTGCCGTCGCAACGGACTATTTTGATGTTGGCAACGGTGACGGTGCTGAGACTATTAGGTAAACGCTGGCCATGGCCAACGGTTTGGATGCTGGCTTGTATTGTTGTGGTTGTGACAGACCCTTGGGCATTGCTGCAAGCAGGGTTTTGGTTGAGTTTTGTGGCTGTAGGTGTGCTCTTTGCTACAGATATTTCAAACGATGCAGTCTCGCCACCTGCATTAAATTTAGTTGCCTCACTCAGGAGAAGATTGTGGCTGAGCGGCCGTGAGCAGTTCATCATTACCTTGGCGCTTGCGCCTTTGACGCTTTTGCTCTTTGGTCAAGTGTCCGTGATCGGGCTTGTGGCGAATGCATTGGCGATACCGTGGGTGACGTTGATTGTTACGCCCTTGGCTATGTTGGGCACGCTTCTTTCGCCGATGTGGGACTTGGCAGGTTTAGCAGTTTCTGCGTTAAGCCGTTTTCTAGCATTGCTGGCTAAATTGCCATTTGCTACTGTGTCCGTGGCTGTACCGCCTGTGTTGATGAGTGTAGTCGCCGTGTTCGGTGGTGTTCTTTTGGTTCTGCGATTGCCAAGTGCATGGCGCTTCCTTGGGCTTCCTTTGTTGCTGCCAGTTATTTTGTGGCAAGCTCCACGTCCTCCTGATGGGCAATTTGAAATGATTGCTGCAGATATTGGACAAGGCAATGCTGTGGTCATACGAACGGCAAACCACACCTTGGTATATGATGCGGGACCGCGATATTCCGTAGACAGCGATGCTGGTCATCGTGTGTTGGTTCCGCTATTGCGGGCGACGAATGAAAAGGTTGATGCCGTCATGCTCAGCCATCGCGATATTGACCATTCTGGTGGTATCAAATCTGTGCTGTCCATGCATCCAAAAGCAAACTTCATCAGCTCAATTGAAAACACGCATGAATTGCAATCGATTCACCCTGCAAAGCGCTGTGTGGCGGGGCAAGCCTGGCAGTGGGATGGTGTTGATTTTGTCGTGCTTCACCCAACAGACACAGACTACGAGTCGCCACAAAAATCAAATGCTATGAGTTGTGTGTTGCGCATCAGCACTAAGCAGGCGAGTGTTTTGTTAGCTGGAGATATTGAATTGGCGCAAGAAGCAAGGCTGGTTGTAGATCAAAAAGCATTAAACAGTACCGTTTTATTAGTGCCTCATCATGGCAGTAAAACCTCGTCCAGCGCTGCATTTTTAGATGCAGTTCAACCACAAATCGCCGTTGTTCAAGTTGGATACAGAAATCGTTTCGGTCATCCTGCAACAAGTGTGCTGGAGCGCTACAGCGAACGGAATATAAAAGTGATAGACACTGCGCATTGTGGTGCGTTGCAGTGGTCTAGTGCAAATCCGAAAGAGACGCGTTGCCAGCGTGAAGTTGGCAAACGCTATTGGCATCATCAAGTGCCTTAGCGCTGGCGGATAGATTTAATCATTTACCCATTTGCTGCGCCACTTCGCGTCCCAAATCAATCACAGACATGGCATAGTAGCTGCTCCAGTTGTAACGAGTGATGGCGTAGAAGTTTTCTGTTCCAGCCACATAGCTAGGCATATTGCCAGCAACGCTAGGGTCGCCATTTTGCAGCTCTATCAATGCCAGTGGACCCGTGTGTGCAGCACCAGCAGCATTCAAATTCGCCCCTTTTGCTGTAAAGCTGGCAACACTAAACGTAGGCAAAATATCTGGCGCCATCAAAGCATCCATGTCCAGTTTGGCTGAATCAAAAGTAACCGGGTAATGCGTTGGCATGCCTGGTTGCCACTTGAAAGCTTTGAAGTAATTAGCCACTGAGCCAATCACATCAGCGGGGCTGGTAAACAAATCTACTTTGCCATCTTCGTCAAAATCAATCGCATATTTCACCCAACTGCTGGGCATGAATTGCGGCAAACCCATAGCGCCAGCGTAGCTGCCGCGTGGCGACAAAGGGTCAACACCAGAGCGTGATGTCAGCGATAAAAAATGTTCTAGCTCGCCTTTGAAAAAAGCTTGTCGCTCTACTGCGCGAGGATGCGATGCTGGGAAATCAAATGTTAAAGTCGTTAATGCATCTATTACCCGATAGCTGCCTGTATCTCGTCCGTAAATGGTTTCAACACCAATGATGCCAACGATGATTTCAGCCGGCACGCCATATTCTTTTTCGGCCTTCGCAAGTGTTGCTGCATTGTCTTGCCAAAACTTTACGCCGGCTTTTATGCGAACTGGGTCAATAAACCGGCTGCGGTAAATACGCCAGTTTTTGGCAACGCCTTTGGGAGCTGGCTGCATTAGTCGTGAGATTTGCCCGATGTTTCTCGCTTGCCCAATCGCGTTGCGCACCCACTCTTTGTCCAAATCGCGTCGCTCAGCAATATCGTCAGCCATCTGCATGGCCTCTGCGCGTGTGGCGTAGAGTTCGTACTGTGCTGAAGATTTTAAATTGGTTTGTTTTTTTATGCTGTTTTTGGCTGTAGCCGGCGTATTTATTGCCTGAACTGCTATGAATAATATAGTAAAAATTAATCTTATTTGCATTTTTAAAAGTACTAATTTCTACAATTTTTAAGTAATGGAAGTATGCGTCACTATTTTACAGGCCAAGTGATGTTTTTAAGCCTTGATTTCAAGCTTGCAAGATCCTTGTTTTCGGCGCGCCCACGGTAGCGAAGTTCTTCAAGCTCGATCAGCCAAGCTGCCAGTGGTTTTGCTGACTCCCCATAATGATTTACGACGGCTAGTGCTAATTCTCGTGGCGATATATTTGCAGAAATAGCTAAGCCCTGCAAACCAGCCTTTGTCAATCTGACCTGAACTGATGCGAGCAAGCGCAGCCAAGGGTCGTGCTGTCTTTTGTCCCACGTTGTCCATGCGATGCCTAACAAACTGATTGCTACGAAAATGGCTATCAAAACATAGCTTAAATCTGCCCAACTGGGCGATTTGAATCCCAAATTTTTCAGTACATTCAATTGAGTAGCTTCAGAGTAATTCAATATTTTTTGATTCCATGTGTTGTTGACAGCATCCCACACAGCGCGCAGCTGCAGCAATGGGTTGTAACCACTGTTGCCTAGGGTACTCGTCCACAAGCTTGCAATAGCACCACCAAACGCGCTGCTTGGAGCACTTAAGCGCTGCAGTGAATCAATGCGTAGTGGGGAAACTGCAGAAGTGGGGTCAACACGAACCCAACTTCCTACGATGCTGCCATCTTTACTTCCATTGCTTGTACCAGCTTGCCAAACTTCGGCCCAAGCATGTGCATCGCTTTGACGCACCACCCAGTACCCATCGACTTGGTTGAACTCACCACCTTGGTAGCCAGTGACAACTCGCGCTGGTACGTCCATAGCACGCATGAGCACAACAAACGACGAGGCGATGTGCTCGCAAAACCCAGCTTTGCGGTCAAACCAAAATTCATCAGCTGTGTTGTCGCCATACAAGCCGGGTTCAAGGGTGTATTCGTAGCCGCCGGTGCGCAGCTTTCGCATCACTTCAGTAACCAAGGTTGCTGTATCAGCTTGCGCAAACCGTGCATCACGTTTGATTTCAGCCGCGAGTTGCAAGGTGCGTGGGTTGTAGCCTTTAGGCAGTTTGACATCGTTTTGTAAACTCAAATCAAACCTTTCAGGTCCATACCTGAATTGCGTGTGGCTTTGTGCTTTGTAACGGATGAGATCAGTGATAGGGCGATTTGTAAACCACTGTAATTCTGATGTTGTGCGTAGCTGGTAGCCTGGCAACACGGGTGCTGCCGTAGCAGCATCTAGCGCAAACAACCAAGGTTTGTTACTAGCCTCTAAGGTCACTTCGTAATTGAGTGGCTGGCCTGCGACTTTTAAATTGCTGTCGGCGCTAGAGTTGACCGGCGGCAACCATTGACGACCATCAAAATTAGACAGCACCGGCCCACGCAGGTAAATGTCTCGGCTTGGCGGCGGTGCGCCCTCAAATTTGATTCGCATGGCAATGCTGTCGTCCAGCGCCAAATTAGCAATCGTTCCCACCCGCATGTCTGCACTTAATCCAGATTTCCCCTGCGATGGCCCACCCGGCATGCCCCACAAAGGTGCAAGCCGTGGAAACAACATGAACAGTACCACCATGATGGGCGCACCCAAAAGCGCCATCTTTCCCGCAATCTTCGCCGCCGCCATCAGTGGTGGTTTGCCCACAGGCATGTGCGCGTTAACCAAAGCTGTCAGTAGCCCCATTAGCGCGACCAACATGGCAAAGGCCGTCAAGAGCGACTGCGAAAACAAGAAATTGCTGAGCATGCAAAAGAAGCCGAGAAAGAACACCACAAAAGCATCCCGCTGCGCGCGTAGCTCCAAAGTTTTGAGCGCCAGCAACATCACCAGCAAAGTCACACCAGCATCACGCCCTAATATCGTTCTATGCGTGGCAAATGTTGCTGCAATAGCAACGACCAGCAAGGCTATCAGCCACCAACGGTTAGGCAGCGGTTGCGATTTCCAAGCCAGCTTGCCGCGCCACACCAACACACTTGCCACCAAACCGCTGCACCACAGCGGCAAATGAACCACTTGCGGCAACACTACTGCGGCGATGACCAGCAGTAGAAACAGCGTGTCACGACTGTCTCTAGGCAAGTTATTCAATGTATTGATAAATTTATTCAACATAAACTTTGCTCAATACAAAGCAAGCGCTTGCAGGCACTGCTGTTGGTGCGCTTCGCCGCTGGCTGGAGAAATCTCAACTTTTGGCAGCCGTAGTCCATACACTAAACCCAGGGATTCGGCCTGCACCACCCAAGCGCACAGCCGAGAGAGCGAAGCTTCTGCGTCTGCACAGCCCGTGCGTGCAAAATCCAACCACAGCTCTTGCGCAGCAGCATGCTGCGTATCGCGGCTGATCAAATTAACAGAGGGGCTGGGATCATCCGCATCCATGCTCGCCCAGGTTTTTGCAACTTTCTTCCAAACGATGTGTTTCATGGGGTCGCCACGGCGGTAGGCGCGTATGCCATCAAATTCGCCAGTCGCCTTTGTTAAAGCATGCTTGGCGTCGCCAGACAGCGGCTCGCCAGCGGGCAAAGCGGGCGCGTTGGGCTCAATGGCTGGGTAAACCCACACGTGCATGGCAGGGCGAATCACTGTCCATACCCGAAACGTCCCCATCGGGAAGCGCGTCTCTAAAGTCAGTGTTGGTAATCTGTGTTTGCCACGCGGCATGGGTTCGCCGGCGATTTGAACCGTCGTACTGCCTTGTGCAGGCACATCTGCCCACGTCCAATGCGATAGATTCATAACGCTCATGCCGATGCCGTGTCTGAGGTTTTTCTGTGTATTGCTTAGAACCATCTCAAAGTTAACGATAGCCGTTGTGAAATATGCCTGAGGCGCTATGATATTAATAGCTATTCCGCGCAAATTAGCGTGCCCAATATGCATGCCAACCAACACGCTGCCGCCAATCAAAAATGTTAACAAATAGCCTAAATTCAGCTGGTAGTTGATGCTTGCAACAAGTAGAACCAGCAAGGTCACCACCATCATCCAGCCCGCTTTGGTGGGCAAGATATAGACATTGCGCTGATTCAGCAGCATGCTGTCGGTCAACGGCAGTCTGGCTTCAAACCATTGCTGAAAGCGCTGACGGAAAAAGCCCATGAGAGACTAATGGTCTTCGATTTACGACAAAGCAACAGCGTCTAACATCGCGCGAACTTGTGCACTGGCGTTGCGCCCCGCACTGCTGACGGGATGCATGCGGTGCGCTACGGTTTGTACCATCACGGCGCGTATGTCATCTGGTGCGACGTAATCGCGCCCACTCAACAACGCTTGCGCCTTGGCTGCCCGCAGCAAAGCAATGCCCGCTCGAGGGCTTAAACCTTGCAAAAACCAGCTGCCAGAGCGGGTGGTTGCTATCAGGTCTTGTAAATAGTTTAAGAGCGGCTCGGACGCGTGAATCTGGAGCACTTGTTGTTGCAGTTGAGATAGCTCGTTAGCCGTTAAAAGTGCAGGCAAAGCATCTACTACAGTTCTGGTGTCACCGTTGGTCAATAAACTTCGTTCAGCGACTCGGTCAGGATAGCCCAACGAAATGCGCATCAAAAACCGGTCCAGCTGCGACTCAGGCAACGCATAGGTGCCTAATTGGTCATGCGGGTTTTGCGTGGCGATGACGAAAAAGGGTGATGGCAAAGCGCGGGTTTCACCCTCGATAGTGACTTGCTTTTCTTCCATCGCTTCCAGCAGGGCGCTTTGTGTTTTCGGACTGGCGCGGTTGATTTCATCGGCTAAAAGCACTTGCGCAAACATCGGGCCGGGGTGGAACACAAACGATTGGCTGGCGCGCTCGTAGATGGAGACGCCGCTCAAATCGCTGGGCATCAAATCGCTTGTGAACTGCACACGGGAAAATTGCAAGCCAAATGTTCGGGCTAAGGCATGCGCTAGGGTGGTTTTGCCGACACCTGGCACGTCTTCAATCAACAAATGCCCACCCGCCAGCAGGCAGGCAACACAATCTTGCACTTGTTCTTGTTTACCAACGATAACTTTATTGAGCTGGGTCAATAAAGCTCTGAGTTTATTTTGAGTGTTTTCTTGAAGCATATTTTTGTACTATTATGGATACCAAAGTGGCGTTTTTCTGCGCCAAGCCTTTATATAGTCATAACAATAGCATTTAATCCATCATGACGAGTCGTACCGGTTATTTCACCCACCCCGATTGTCGCAAACACGAAATGGGTCGTGGTCATCCTGAGTGCCCCGAACGCTTGGATGCCATCAACGACCATTTGTTGTATATTGGACTTCTTGACAATCTGTCGCAACAAACAGCGCCTTTGGCTGACCTTGAAGTGCTAGAACTTGCCCACAGCAAGCGCCACATCGCCAGCATGGATGCTTTAAATGATGCGTTAGTACAAGAAATTGCCTCGGGCGGGAGCAAAAAATACGCACAAATCGACCCCGACACGGCGATGAATACCCACACATGGTCGGCAGTGCGCCACGCCACAGGTGCAGCTTTGGCGGCGACGGATGCAGTCATTGCAGGTGAGTTGGTGAATGCGTTTTGTGCCATTCGGCCGCCAGGTCACCATGCCGAGCATGACCGTGCGATGGGTTTCTGCGTCATCAACAGTGTGGCTACTGCCGCCAAGTATGCGCTAGAGCACCACGGTTTAAACCGCGTTGCCATCGTCGATTTCGACGTACACCACGGCAACGGCACGCAAGACATCGTCAGTGGAGATCAGCGGATTTTGCTGTTCAGCTCCTTCCAGCACCCGTTTTACCCGCACTCGGGTGTCGACCACAACGCCAGTAATGTCGTCAACATGCCTTTGCCTATTTACACGAAAGGACCCGCCTACCGTGAGCTGGTCGAGGCTAACTGGTTGCCACGCTTAGAAGCTTTCAAGCCTGAGATGATTTTTATCAGCGCTGGTTTTGATGCGCATAAAGACGACGATTTGGGGCAATTGGGCTTGGTCGAGGCGGATTACGCTTGGATCACCACCAAAATCAAAGACATCGCACAACGACATTGCGGTGGCCGTATCGTCTCGTGTTTAGAGGGGGGTTACAACTTGAACGCCTTGGCTCGCAGTGTCGAGGCGCACGTGCGGGCGTTGGCTGATCTTTAAAACACATGGCACTATTTACTGCTCTCGCACCTGTCACCCCGTTGAATTCATCCTCAGCCATGCCAACACAAGACATTGGCCATTGGTTTGCCCAGTTAGCCACACCAAAATCACTGGTTGAGTTGGCCGTACTGGCTCTATGCGCTGCCTTGGCGTGGGGTTTTCTGTGGCCCATGCGGCGCAGTTTGGCGCAAGTTGACAGCAAATCTATTTTGTTTGGTAGGCAGTTGGTCGATGGCGTGTTGTTCCCCTTGTTGTTGCTGTGTTTTGCCTACATCGCACGCGCTGTTTTGCTGCGCACCACAGCGGTGCATTTGCTGCACATCGCTATTCCTGTGCTGCTCGCCTTGGTCATGATACGCATGGGGGTTAAGGTGCTGCAAGCCGCGTTCAAAGAATCGCCCTTGGTGCGGTTTTTAGAGCGCACCATTTCTTGGGTGGTTTGGTTGGCACTGGTGTTGTGGATCAGCGGCTTGCTGCCCTTGGTGCTGCAAGAGATGGAGCAAATCAGCTGGAAGGTTGGCGGCAGCGCTATCTCCTTGCGTGCCATGCTGGAAGGGGCGCTCACTGCCGGGGCGGTGCTGTTGCTGGCTTTGTGGGTCGCTTCCGCTGTGGAGTCCAAGCTGCTGCGCCACGCCAGTGGTGGTGAGTTGTCGTTGCGCAAAGCCGCCAGCAATGCTGTGCGGGCGGTGTTGATTTTTGTGGGATTGTTGCTGTCGCTCAGCATGGTCGGTCTTGATCTCACCGCACTGTCCGTTCTGGGCGGTGCTGTGGGCGTTGGTATTGGCTTGGGGCTGCAAAAGCTCGCGTCTAACTACGTCAGTGGTTTCGTCATCTTGACGGAGCGCAGCATGCGGATTGGTGATTTTGTCCGTTTGGACAATTTTGAAGGCCGCATCACTGACATCAAAACCCGCTACACCGTTATCCGCTCAGGCAGCGGGCGCGAATCCATCGTCCCCAATGAAATGATGGTCACCAACCGCGTTGAAAACCTGACGTTCAGCGACACCCTGATCTCCCAGCAAACGCTGCTGTCAGTGGGCTACGACAGCGATGTCGCCTTGGTCAGCCGCCTGCTGATAGAGGCTGCCCTGGCGCAAGCCCGCGTCATGGCTGAACCTGCACCCGTAGCCGCTTTGACAGCTTTTGGCGCAAATGGTTTGGAATTCACCCTGAATTACTGGATCACCGACCCCGAAAATGGACAGCTCAATATTCGCTCGGACGTCAACACCGCCATTCTGAAAGCGCTGCGTAATAACAATATCGACATCCCGTTCCCTCAGCAGGTGGTGCACGATGCGAAACCTCGGGTTTAGAACGAGATTAGTTTTGGTTTCAAAGGGACGTAAAAAAACCGCTGCATCTTGCGATGAGCGGTTTAGTTGCTTAATCTTTCGATTGCGGCTTGCTAGCTGACAGCGCACCCAACAAAACGGCGAATTACAAACTATTTAACAAATTTGTAGTTCGGGCGATTTGCTTAAATTGAATTAAATTTAAGCTGAGGCCAAGACCAGAGTCTTAACCTTAGTTGACAAACGGCTCTTATCGCGCGCTGCCTTGTTTTTGTGGAAAATGCCTTTGTCAGCCACGGTGTCAACCACAGCTTGCATCTTCGCAAAAGCTTCAGTCGCTTTTGCTTTGTCGCCAGCGATAACGGCTTTTTCGACGTTTTTCACAGCGGTACGGTATTTAGAGCGCAAAGAAGTGTTTGCAGCATTGATTTTGACGTCTTGGCGTACGCGCTTACGGCCAGAGGCTAGACGAGGGTTTTTCTTTTTTGGTTTGGCTGATGCCATGATTGATGTTCCTTAAATGTATGTGGATGATGTCAGCTAAGCCCATGATTCTAGCATTTTTGAGGACTCCAGTCCATGCATTGCTGGACTTAGATGGCTGCGAAGCTTTTGAAATGGCTCTAAAATAGCGTATTACATGTAATACAGGAGTTTTAGCATGTCCAGTTCCGTGATGACCATCCGCCTATCCCAAGACGACACAGCCAGATTGGCTAATTTGTCAGCGCAAACGCACCGCCCCAAGTCTTTTTACATCAAAGAGGCACTTGCTCGCTATTTTGAAGATATGGAGGATATCTATCTAGCTGAAAGCGCGATGGCTCGTATCCGTTCAGGGGAGGGACGCACTTACACACTAGAAGAAGTTGAGGCCAAGCTTGGTTTGGCGGGTTGAGCTGTCGGATACAGCGCTTAAAAACCTCTCAAAACTCGACAAACCTGTAGCCCTGCGGATTCGTGGTTTCTTGAGAGAAAGACTGACCGCTTTAGACGACCCGCGTAGCATAGGCGAAGCACTCAAAGGTTCAAAGCTAGGTGATTTGTGGAAATACCGCGTCGGCGACTATCGCGTTATTGCCAGAATTGAAGACGACAAAGTTGTTATCTTGGTTTTAGCGATAGGGAATAGGAAAGAAGTCTATCGTTGAAGATAAGTTTTGCTATATTTTAAATAGCTGCTTAGGCAACAAATACAAGGGCTAGAGGCATATTTAAGGGCTAAAATGGTACAAATCACCCATAAATCCATAAAAACAAGCTAAAACTGGTTTTTAACGGCTGCTACAGGCTTCTGCGAGTCGATTTAAACCCGCTAAACTCAATCCCCATGTCTCTGCTCAAATCCGCTTCCGTCATCTCGCTGCTCACCTTAGTATCCCGCATCACCGGCATGGTGCGTGACCAGTTGATGGCGGCTATGTTTGGGGCTTCGGCTATGACGGATGCGTTTAATGTGGCGTTTCGGTTGCCGAATATGTTTAGGCGGCTGTTTGCGGAAGGGGCATTTAGCCAGGCTTTTGTGCCTGTTTTGGGGGCTAGCAAGGTTAAAAACGGGGACGAGGCGACCAAAATACTGGTTGACCGTGTCGCGACCGTGCTGTTTTGGGTGTTGGTGCTCACTTGCATCATTGGCGTTGCCGCTGCGCCTGCGCTGGTGTGGGTGATGGCCAGCGGGTTGCAGCAAAACCAGCAGGGGTTTGACGCTGCGGTGTTTATGGCGCGGTGGATGTTTCCTTACATTGGGTTCATGTCGCTGGTGGCGCTGGGCGCGGGGGTGTTGAACACCTACAAACGATTTGCAGTGCCTGCATTCACGCCAGTTTTGCTGAATTTGTCTATGATTTTGACGGCTTGGCTGGGTGCGCCATGGTTCAAAAGCTTAGGCGTTGAGCCGATTTACGCGATGGCGATGGGGGTCATTGGTGGTGGCGTGCTGCAGCTTGGGGTGCAAATGCGGGCACTGCACAAGATTGGGTTTTTGCCAAAAATTCGTGCCAATTGGACAGATTTCAAAGCCGCTTGGGCGGATGCAGGCGTTAAAAACGTCGCTAAATTGATGCTGCCAGCACTCTTGGGTGTGGGTGTGGCGCATATTTCGGCGATTATCAACCTGCAAATCGCCTCGCATTTGACACCGGGCAGTGTGAGTTGGATGAGTTACGCCGAGCGGCTGATGGAATTCCCCACTGCGATGTTGGGTGTGGCATTAGGGGTTGTTTTAACGCCTCGCTTGGTGGCGGCCAAGGCCAGTGGCGACGATAAAACCTATTCCGCGATGATTGACTGGGGGCTGCGGCTGGTGATTTTGTTGGCTGTGCCTTGCACCGTAGCGCTGCTGCTGTTTTCTAAGCCGCTGGTGGCGACTTTGTTCCATTACGGGGTGTTTACAAACAATGACGTGCAGCAGGTGACCACGCCTTTGATGGGTTACGGCGTTGGTTTGATTGGCTTGATTGCTATCAAAATATTAGCGCCCGGTTTTTACGCCAGCCAAGACATCAAAACCCCGGTCAAAATCGCCATCGCGGTACTCATCATCACGCAGTTGCTGAATATCGCGCTCGTGCCGCTGTTTGCCCACGCCGGGTTGGCCTTGGCAATTGGTTTTGGGGCGTTGATCAACGCGCTGTGGCTGCTGATAGGTTTGATCAAACGCGGCAGCTACAAACCGTTGCCCGGGTGGGGCAAATTCATCGCCCAAGTCGTTTTTGCAAGTAGCCTGTTGGGGGTGTTGCTGTGGTGGAGCGCAGGGTATTTTGACTGGACGGCTTTAAGAAGTGATATTTTTAAGAGAATAATGCTTCTAGCCGGCGTATTAATTGCCTCAGCAGCTATTTATTTTATAGCGTTATTTACGTCAGGCGTAAAAATAAAGACTTTGCTGAAGGGGCAAGGTTAAAGCACTGCAAATCAGTCGTAAAAATAGTTCAAAATAGAGCCATGCAACTCGAATTTGACGTCCCAACCCCGCTGGCTTATTTCAGCCTGTTGGTCAGCAGCGACGAGCATTTTCCACTCTTAGAAGCAGCTGTTGCCATCGCGCAAGATGAATACCCTGAATTGGACGTTGAGCAGGTCTTGGGCGAGGTCGATCAGCTTTTGGCGCGAATCAAACGCCGCTTGCCGTCCGACAGCACATCTTTGGCTAAATTGCGGCTTTTGAACCAGTTTTTTTACCATGACCTAGGCTTCAGCGGTAACGTCAACAACTATTACGACCCTGACAACAGCTACCCGCATGCCGTGCTGCGCACCCGCCGTGGGATACCGATTTCATTGGCGGTGCTGTGGTTGGAGCTGGCGCAGGGCTTGGGTTTGAACGCACGCGGCGTTGCTTTTCCTGGGCATTTCATGGTTAAAGTGAATTTGCCGAAAGGGCAGGTGGTGATTGACCCGTTCACTGGGCAATCGCTCAGCCGCGAAGACTTGAGTGAGCGTTTGATGCCGTTTAAGCATTTGAATGATCTGCCTGAGTCTGAAATGGCAGAGGCCGATATTCCCTTGGGTTTGTACTTGCAATCCGCCAAACCGCGCGACATCATCACCCGCATGCTGCACAACCTCAAAGAAGTGCATAAAACGGCGGAGGACTGGCAGCGCATGATTCCGGTGCAAGACCGCCAAATCGCGCTGAACCCCGATGCGTGGAGTGAATACCGCGACCGTGGCTTGGCTTTTGCCGAGCTGGGCAAGGCGACGGCTGCGGTGCGGGATTTTGATGTTTATTTGCTCAATGTCACCGAAGCACCCGATGTGAAAGCCATCGCACTACGGGCGCAAGAGCTGCGCCGCGCTGTGCTTTAGTTGCCAGATACTTTTACGCGCCTTGCGAGCCTCTGTGCGCCCAAGCTGTGGTGTGGCGTTCGATGTAGCTGAAGAACTCGTACATCGCCATCGCCATCGCACCAATCACCACCAAGCCTGCAAAAGCCAAAGCCAAACGTTGCTGCGAACTGGCTGTTTGCATGAGGTAGCCAATGCCTGAATCACCTGCAGTCATCTCAGCCAACACCGTACCCACAAACGCCAAAGTGATGGCGATTTTGAGCGAGGCATAGAAGTATGGCAAAGAGCGCGGCAAGCCGACTTTGACCAGCACGTCCCAACGTTTTGCTCCTAAAACACGCAGCACGTCCTCTAATTCGGGCTCTAGCGTCGCCAAACCGGTGGCGATGTTGACGGTGATGGGGAAAAACGAAATCAAAAATGCCGTCAAGATGCCTGGGCCAACGCCAATGCCAAACCACACCACCAAAATAGGCACAATCGCTGCTTTGGGTACGGCGTTGAAGGCGACCAAGAGTGGGAAAACCGCTGAATAAACCATGCGCGACGACCCAACTAAAAAGCCGAGTAAAACGCCGACCAAAATAGACAGACCAAAACCCACCATGGTTACCCAAAAGGTTTGCCAAGCGGCACTGGCAATCGGGCCTGCAAACTCAGCCATGGCTTGGCCGATTTGTAAGGGGCTGGGGAATATGAATTCAGGAATGCTGAACAAGCTACAAATGCCTTGCCATAGTGCGAGTATGGCAACAAACAAAATCAACGGGGAATAGGCTTCTAGTTTTTTGGAGTTCATGCTGCCGTCCCTGTCAAATTGCCCGCTGTAGCCGTGCCACCTCTGATGGCGCCAATATGGCCACGCAGTTCGTGCACGATGGCAGAGAATTCAGGCGTGTAGGTGATTTCTAAATCACGCGGACGAGGCAAGTCAATTTTGCGTTCCACAACAAAACGACCTGGGTTTTTAGACATCACAAACACTTTGTCGGCCAAGAAAACTGATTCACGCAAATCATGCGTCACCAAAATGACGTTGAATTTTTGCAATTGGTGCAAATCGCGCAACACACACCAAAGCTCTTCTTTGGTGAAGGCATCTAACGCACCAAAAGGCTCGTCAAGTAGCAGCATTTTGGGCTCGTGAATGAGTGCGCGGCAAATGCTGGCGCGTTGCTGCATGCCACCAGACAATTGCCACGGAAACTTGTCCGCGTAGCCGTCTAGTCCGACGGTTTTGAGTAATTTTCTTGCGCGCTCTTCATATTCAGCACGCTTGGCTTTTAGATTGCTGCGGTAGGGTTCGACGATTTCAAGCGGCAGCATGACGTTGTCAAGCGTGGTGCGCCAATGCAACAAAGAAGGCGCTTGAAACGCCATGCCCGATATTTTTAGTGGGCCTGTAACTGGCGCGCCATCCACATGAATACTGCCCCGTGTGGGCATTTTCAAACCCGTCGTCAGCTTCATGAAGGTGGATTTGCCACAACCTGACGGCCCCACGATGGCGATGAATTCGCCTTCGGTGACTGACAGGTTGATGTCTTCAACCGCAAACTGGTTTTGTGCCAACAACTCGTCGTTGTAAGCCAGCCAGACATTTTTAAAATCAACAAACGCCATGAGGCTGTCCTAACGAGTTAATCGAATTGCTTCTTAGTTTTTTTAGCTTATTTTTTGACTGACGCAGCTTTTGCAGTAGGCAAAACGGCATTCAAAGCCGCATCGCTAGGCAAGAAGCTTCCATTCCATATAGCGTTGCGGTCAACACGTGTTTTTGTATTGAAAGCATCAGACACTTGGCTCGCCATCAACGACAAGCGGCTGTCATTGATCTTGCCAAAGCCTTCAGTGCGTGCATCTGCGCTGTTGATGACGGTGTCAATCGCCAGTTTCAAGCGACGCTCTTCCAGTGCGACATTGATAATGCCATCACGACCCTTCACGTAGGTGATGCCCTCGACGGGGTTGGCGACCACTTCCTTGGCAGCTTTTGTAAATGCAGCTAAGAAAGCCTTGATCGCCGCTGGGTTTTCTTTGATCAGTTTAGGGCTGACGATGATGGCATTGCCATACAGTTTGACGCCGTAATCAGGGTATTGCATGATAGCGACGTCCTCTGCTTTCACACCGCGTGCTTCCAAGTTGAGCAATGAGGTAAAGGTAAAGCCAGTGATGGCATCAATGTCGCCTTTGGCGAGCATGGTTTCACGCAGGGCAGGGTCCATAGAAACCCAGTTCACGCCACTCACGCCATTGGCTTTAGCAAAAATCGGGAAAGCACGGCGACCAGCGTCAAAACCAGGTGCACCTAGCTTCTTGCCGTTCAAATCAGTAGGGGATTTGATGTTTGATTTCTTGAGTGACATCACGGATGCAGGCGTGTTGTTGTAAACCATCATCACTGCCACTGGCTTGTTAGGTGCATCAGGATTGTTGGCGTGGAATTCCATCACCGCTGCCAAGTCGGCAAAACCCATGTCATAAGTGCCGGAAGCTACCCGTGTCACAGCGCCACCAGAGCCGTTGCCCGCATCAACTGTGACGTCCAGTTTGGCGTCTTTGAAGTAGCCTTTTGCCACTGGTGCTAAAAAGAAAGCTGCAGGACCTTCAAAACGCCAATCGAGTTGGAATTTGATGGGGGTTGCGCTTTGCGCATGGGCTGTTCCCATGGTGGCAGTCAGCAGTATGGTGGCCAATGCAGCCGCGCTAGATTTGATAAATTGGCGTTTCAGACGTGTTGACATGATCATGTTTCCTAAATTTTTGAATAAAACCTTGCAATTTTAGCGGACATGTTTCAGTTCGCTACTGGTGACAACACCTAGAAGTGTATACAAAAATACTGAAGCACAAAGTGTGCCAAAAGCAATGGAAGTAATTTACACAATCTGCCCATAAGTGACACAATATACTATATATTGTATAAATATACAGTATATAAACAATCACAGTCTATTTATGCAAACACTTGTCCCCTTGGTTGCTATCAAAGGTCGCGGCGCAGCCAGCGCCATGGCACATCGCTACACGGTAGATGAAAGAGAAGCGTTTGATGACGGTTGGCATGAATCTTTAGCGAATGAAGACGGTGTAGATTCTCAGCTAGCAACACAGGTGCGGTTCGAACTGGCCAAATCTGCGTTAACTCACAACGAATCGCCAGACATGTATTTCACACAGGGATTGAACCCTTACCGAGGCTGCGAACACGGCTGCATTTATTGCTACGCTAGACCCACCCACAGCTATTTGGGTTTGTCGCCAGGCTTGGATTTTGAAACGCAGATCATCGCCAAAAGCAATTTGGCAGAGGTATTGGCACATGAACTTCAAGCCAAATGCTACTTACCCAGCGCCCTCGCTATCGGCACGGTGACAGACGCGTACCAGCCCATAGAGCGGCAGTTGCGCATCACGCGCCAAGTGTTAGAAGTGCTTGCTGCATGCCATCACCCCGTCACCATCATCACCAAAGGCAGTGGCGTGGAGCGCGATATCGATCTGCTTGCACCTATGGCTGCGCATCGTTTAGCAACGGTGGTCGTGACCATTACCACCTTGGATGCGATGCTGGCGCGTCAGTTGGAGCCTCGCGCTGCCGCCCCTCACCGACGTTTACGTACGATTCGCACTTTGGTTGATGCTGGTATACCAGTCGGCGTCAGCGTCGGCCCGCAAATCCCATTTTTGAACGATGACATGGAACAGGTGTTGGAGGCTGCAGCGGCTGCTGGTGCAACGAGCGCTTTTTTTACCGTACTGCGCTTGCCTTGGGAGCTGAACTCGCTGTTTCAAGAATGGTTGGCTTTGCACTACCCACACAGAGCGGAGCGTGTCATGGCGCGCGTGCGTGATTTGCACCAAATAAGTGCAAAAGACAGGTTGTCTGGCAAGAGCTACAACAGCAATTTTGCTACCCGCATGAAAGGTGAAGGCATCTGGGCGGAGCTGCTCGCGCAACGATTTCGCAAAACCTGTGTGCAGCTAGGGTTAAACAAGCTACGACACGAGCTAGATATCAGTCAATTTGACCCATCCAAGCTCAGTTCGCAGCAAAATTTGTTTTAAATTGACGTGAAATTGTGGTAAATTAGCTATGTATTTTATAGCTGCTTAGGCAGCAAATACGCGGTCTACAGTCGAATTTATACTTTAAAAAAGCCTTTTAGCTTGTCTGCCCAGCTGTCACTGGTCGGTGAGTGCTTACCACCACCTTTTTTGATGGATTCATCGAACTCTTTGAGCAGTTTACGCTGATGCTCGGTCAGTTTGACCGGCGTTTCCACGCTGATGTGGCAATACAAATCGCCAGGGTAGCTGCTGCGCACACCTTTGATGCCTTTGCCACGCAGTCGGAATTGTTTGCCCG
Organism: Pseudomonadota bacterium; assembly: GCA_041178825.1. Classification (GTDB taxonomy): domain Bacteria; phylum Pseudomonadota; class Gammaproteobacteria; order Burkholderiales; family Burkholderiaceae_C; genus Aalborgiella. Next base: position 22,275 of record JBEGUP010000002.1, read on the forward strand.
CTTGCGTACCATCGGGGATATCAATAGCGGCTTTACCCGCCAATGTTGGCACGTCGATTTCGCCACCCAAGGCTGCTGTGGTAAAGCTGATGGGTACGGAGCAATGCAAGTCATCGCCATCACGCTCAAAAATATCGTGCTTTTTCAGGCGAATCTCAATGTAC
>JBEGUP010000003.1:0-20787 GCA_041178825.1 Pseudomonadota bacterium
TGCAGAGAGCGCCTGCGGCTGGTGCAAAGACAAGTGGGGCTTATCATGGCAAATCACCCCGCGCGTCTTGATGGAAGCCATCACCCACCCCGACCCAGCCGTCGCCAAGCGCGCATTTAGCGCGATGATGACCATGGTCAAAATCGATGTGGCTGCGATTGAGGCTGCGGTGCGAGGGTAATTTTAAGAGGCATATTTGCAAAAACACCCACATGGACATAACCACCCTTTCCGCCCTGCGTGAGCTCTACGCACCCGTCAACCCACGCTCTGCGCTCAAAGAGCTGACGCAATTGGATGGACATGCCAAACGCTTCATCAGCTTGTCGCCTTTCGTTATTATTTCTAGCTACGGCGCAGATGGGCGGGCGGACACGTCGCCGCGTGGGGGTGATGCGGGGTTTGTGAAGGTGCTGGACAGCGGGACGTTGCTGATTACCGATTCGCCGGGTAACAACCGGCTGGATACGCTGGAAAACATCGTTGCTACCAAGCAAATTGGTCTGCTTTTCATGGTTCCGGGAGTGGATGAAACGCTGCGGGTGAACGGCACAGCCGTGCTTTCTACCGATGAAGCTAACCGCAAACTCTGCGAAGACAGCCGCCGCGTGCCCAAGCTGGTGATTCGCGTCAGCGTACACGCCAGCTATTTGCACTGCGCCAAGGCGCTGATGCGCTCTGAGCTATGGAGCCCCGCCAAACACATTGACCGCAGCCAATTACCCAGCATGGGCGAGATGCTGCGCGACCAAATGGTGCGTAAATTACCGGCTGAGACGGTGTTTGAAACGCAGGAGCAGATGTTGGTGCGGTATCAGCAGACGCTATAAATAATATAGCGATTTTTGGTGCTTAAATTGGCAGTTAGCCGGCGTTTTTATTGCCTAAACAGCTATTAATAATATAGCAAATATAGATGTATTTATCCCGCCAATGCCGCCGGATCCATCCAAAACGGCTCCCAAATGTGGCCATCTGGGTCGGTCAGGGCGCGGCTGTACATGAAGCCTAGGTCTTGCTTGGGGTTGATGTCTGCCGTGCCGCCGTTAGCTTGGGCGATGTCGTTCATGGTGTCGACTTCTGCTTTGCTGTCCAAGGACAAGGCCAGCATCACCTCGCTAGAACCTGATGCTGGAATCGGGCGCTGGGTGAATCTGCGCCATGAGCCGTGGCTGTGCAGCATGACGTAGATGTGCTCGCTGTAGACCATGCAGGCGGCGTTGTCGTCTGTGAACTGGGGGTTGTTTTTGAAGCCCAAGGCATCGTAAAACGCCATGGAAGCTTTGAGGTTGCCAACGGGTAAGTTAACGAAGATTTGTTTTGCCATGTTTTCTCTCCTAAATTTATGATTTATATCCCTTTTTTAACCATGGCGACCAGTTGATCTAGGGCAACGCCCCAGCCGCCTTCAAAGCCCATATCGGCGTGTTTTTTAGCGCCGGCTTCGTCTGCGTGGATGACGGTGGCGCGGTAGCGGGTGCCGTTTTCGCCGTGCGGGGACATTTCAACCATGGCGGTGAACATGAATTCGGTGTCATCGCCGCAGGGCGCATTTGCTAAAGCGGGGCGAAATCCAGGCAACAAAGCGTTGGTCCAAACGATTTTTTCGTTTTTCACAGTTTCTAAATAACAGCCCGTACCCGCGTGCTCTTCCCCTTCTGGGCCTTGCATGATGGTGTGGAACTTGCCGCCTGGGCGCACATCGACATCGGCGTGAATTGTCTTCCAAGGCAGTGGGCAAAACCACTGCTTCATCAGCTCTGGCTCAGTCCAAGCGCGCCAGACAAGGTGGGGCGGCACATCGACGATGCGCTCAAAAGTCAAATCCAATTTGTTGTTGAAGGTCATTGGGCTCTTGGTCATGGGGTTTCTCCTGTGGTTTTGCGTTTGATTTGAGTGTAGCTTTAGGGGTAACTTGAGAGCTTACTTTTAGATTTTTAGGTGATTTCTCGGGTTTAGCCTGTTTTTTAAGGCCATTTTTGCCTCTAGCCGGCGTATTTACTGCCTGAGGAGCTATACTTTTTATAGTGTATCGAGCCATCCAATCGACCGCCTGGTTGAGCTGTGCACCATCAATCTTGCAAGGGCGCTGCTGGGCGTTGATGGTTTTGGTCAGCAACCCGGCTTTTTGCAGCACTTTGATGTGTTTAGAGACGGCGGGCAAGCTCATTTTGAAGGGCGCGGCCAGCTCGTTGACCGACGCCTCACCCTGTGACAGCCGAGCCAGCATCGCCCGTCGTGTGGGGTCAGACAAAGCAGAGAATACGGCACTCAAGGTGTCGCTTAGAGCATCGATTTCAGAGGTGGCGTTGGCTGACATGGTTTATTTATTCTCTGAATTACTCACTTAATCAGACATTAGGTTAATTAACATTGTGGTTAAATGTAAAACGGGATCAAACCTAGGTCAAGCTGGTTGTATTCATAGATTTTCGTAAACCCGTAAAAAGCTCGCAAACCTTGGCTTACTGCTGGGGGTGACGTCGCGGTATGTGTAAGTCACTTTGCTGCCTATGGCGGGGGGAGATTTGCGTTGCGCATCTGACAGACCCGTGCCCAAGTTAAACCGCTGGCCGTCCGCTGTTTTGACGACCAAAGCACCCACCATACCCACATATTTGCCTTTGCCAGCGATGTAGCCAACGACTATGGCTTCTGCGTCGCTTAAAGGTTTGAGCTTCAAAAGCACATCGCTTCGACCTGTTGCCAGCGGTGCGCTGGCCAAATGCAGCATCAGCCCTTCCCCGCCGCCTTGCACCACGTCGTCTAATTTGGCTTGCAAGGTGGCGCGGTTGGCTATTGTCATTTGCTCAACGGCCTGCAGTTGCGGCCAAGCGGTTGCGTTAACTATCGATTCAATCGCCAAAGCGCGGTCTTTGAAGCGACCAGAACCTGACGGCAACTCAAACACCATGTAATTGACCTTTTGCCACTCCGCATCGACAGGTTTAGCTTTGCGAACCGTGCCTGACAGCACGTCAAACTGCCCACGCCCTATCCACAACTCGCCATCTAAGGGCTCTTTGGGCAGTTTGGCGATGAACCAAGCCGGCGCATCAATCGTTCGCCCACTGCGAAACCGCAACACCTTGCCATTCCACAATGCCCGCACACCGTCCAGCTTTTCGCTGACAAGATAGCCTGCAGGGTCGATACTGATTGGTGCGGTTTTGGCTAGTAAAACGGTGTCTGCAACGTTGGTTTTAGCGAATGCGCTGACGACGAAACCGGAGCTTGATAAGAGTGCGAACAGGTGACTACTGAAAGTACGGCGCTGCATCGTCAACTCCAAATCACCGAGCGCATCGATATCGACCCCATCGTCAAGCTGTCATTGAAGGTGGTCATGTTGTCTTTGCCGTCCACCGCACCCGCTGAGTAAAGCAGCGGCAAATAGTGATCATGCGTGGGGTGTGCCATGGTTGCCAAATTGCCTAGTTTCAGGAAATTCGCCAGTTCGTCGTAATTTCTATCTGCCATTTGTGCTGCCGTCCAAGCGTCAAACTCGATGTTCCAGTCGTGCGGCTTGCCGTTTGTAATCATTCGCAAGTTGTGTACGATGTTGCCGCTGCCGACGATGAGCACGCCTTGGTTGCGCAATTCGCGCAGTTGTTGGCCTAGCATGTAGTGTTCTACAGGCGCGCGGCTGTAATCCATACTGAGCTGCATGACGGGGATGTTGGCGTTGGGAAACATGGGTTTCAACACAGACCAAGTGCCGTGGTCCAAGCCCCATTTGTCCATGTCAACACCGACAAAGCCTTTTGGAATGGGGGAAACGAGCTGTTTGCTCAACTCTTCAGCCACCGCTGGCGCTCCAGGCGCTGGGTATTGCTGGGCGAAGAGTTCTTGCGGGAAACCACCAAAATCGTGAATCGTTTTCGGGTTTTGCATGCCGGTAAGCCACCAGCCACGGGTGATCCAGTGGGCAGAGATGCACAAAATCAGGCTGGGCGTGGGGTATTTTTTGCCTTCACCGAACTCTTTGCCCAGCGCCTGCCAGCTGCGGCGGTAGGCGTTGTCTTCAATCGCGTTCATCGGACTGCCGTGGCCGAGGAAGAGAACGGGCATTTTGGGGGAGCTTTTTAATGTTTTCATGGGTGTTTTAACTTGTGATTTGGCAGCCGCACTGGCGCTGCAGGGGAGCTGAACAAGAGCTGATGCCACCATTGGAGAAATCAAGCCTGCGGCACTTAAAAGTTGTCTTCTTTGCATGGAAAATTGCTTAAATTTGCGAATATGTCACTCAATTGTAGTTATTCCTACCAAATAGACTACAAATTGGTGGTAGCCCCCTTATTTTCTATAACGTTTTCAGTTATATTGCACTGCAACATAACATTTTTTTACACACTACATTAGGTTCTACATGCTTTATCAAATCTACGAAACACAGCGCGCCATGATGGAGCCATTTGTTGACTTTGCAAAGGCGACCTCCAAGGTGCTAGGAAATGCAAAGTCGCCTTTCAGTCAAAACCCACTGGTGCAACGCGTGTCTGCAGGCTACGATTTGATGTACCGTCTGGGTAAAGATTATTTGAAACCAGAATTTGGCATTCAAACCGTTAAAGTTGGCGAAACTGAAGTCACCATCAACGAACGTATCGAACTCAAAAAACCTTTTTGTGATTTGATTCGCTTCAAGCGTTACACAGACGATGTGGAGACGCTCAGCCAGCTCAAAGGTCAACCAGCGGTGTTGATCGTCGCCCCGCTCTCAGGCCACTACGCCACCTTGCTGCGCGACACCGTGGCAACCATGCTCAAAGACCACAAGGTTTACATCACTGATTGGAAGAATGCGCGTACCGTGCCGTTGTCAGAAGGTGAATTTCACTTGGATGACTACGTCAACTATGTGCAAGAGTTCATTCGCCACGTACAAGCCAAATATGGCAATTGCCATGTGATGAGCGTGTGCCAACCGACCGTGCCCGTGTTGGCTGCTGTGTCACTGATGGCGACGCGCGGCGAAACCACCCCACTGTCATTGACCATGATGGGCGGCCCGATTGATGCACGCTTGTCACCTACTGCAGTCAATAATTTAGCGATGAACAAACCGTTTAGCTGGTTTGAAAACAACGTCATCTACAAAGTACCGGCCAATTTTGAAGGCGCTGGCCGCCGCGTTTACCCAGGCTTTTTGCAGCACAGCGGCTTTGTCGCCATGAACCCGCAAAACCACCGTAACAGCCATTTTGATTATTTCAACGATTTGATCAAGGGCGACAACTCCAGCGCCGAATCGCACCGCAAGTTTTACGACGAGTACAACGCTGTGCTGGACATGGATGCCGATTACTACCTAGAAACCATCGCTACCGTGTTCCAAGACTTCAAACTGGTCAACGGCACTTGGGATGTGAAAAACATCAACGGCAAGCCAGAGCGTGTCAAACCAGCAGACATCAAAACGTCTGCCTTGTTGACGGTTGAAGGTGAGTTGGACGACATTTCAGGCTCAGGTCAAACGCAAGCTGCACACGATTTATGTAGCGGTATTGCTAAATCAAAACGCCAACACTTTGAAGCCAAAGGCGCTGGCCACTACGGCATTTTCAGTGGTCGCCGCTGGCGTGAGCAGGTGTATCCACAGGTGCAAGCCTTCATTTTGGCGCACCATGTTGCGCTAAAAACTGATACTAAACCTGTTGTCAAGGCTGCAGTAAAGACTGCTGCAAAGCCAAAGGCTAAGCTCAAGGCATGAGCCTAGCCGAGCAAACCATCGCTGAATTAGTATTCGCCGCCCTGCCCCAAACCCAATGCACGCGCTGCGGGTATCCTGACTGTCAAGCCTACGCCAACGCCATTGCTATCGATGGCGCAGCGATTAACCAGTGTTCACCTGGCGGCGCTGAGGGAATTGCACGGTTAAGCCAAATCACTGGGCAAAAAATCAGTCCTCTGAACCCTGAAAATGGCATCGAAGGCCCTCGCAGCGTCGCTTTCATTGATGAAAACTGGTGCATAGGCTGCACGCTATGCATCGACGTTTGCCCCACAGACGCCATCATCGGCAGCAACAAGTTGATGCACACCGTCATCGAGCCGCATTGTACGGGCTGCGAGCTGTGCACACCGGTTTGCCCTGTTGATTGCATTGAGCTTGAAAACGTTACCGGCACGTTAACGGGTTGGGCTGCATGGTCTGCAGAATCAGCCAATCACGCCCTAAATCGGTACAATAAACGCTATATTATTCATAGCGATTCAGGCAATAAAAACAACGGCTACAATCAAATTTCCCCCTTTGAAATTACTATCAATACAATAGCAACCGACAAAAGTGCGGTGATTGCAGCGGCGTTGGCTAAAGCGCGTGCGAAACAGCAAGGAAAACAAACATGAGCCTCAGCACTTGGTGGATATTCGTCACCGCAACCTTCCTGATCAGCGCCGCACCTGGACCAAACATGCTGCTCATCATGAACCAAAGCGTGCGTTTCGGGCTGCGTGCCAGCATTTACAGCATGGCAGGCTGCATGACAGCGCTGATGATCATGTTCACATTGTCTGCACTGGGCTTGGGCGTGGTGCTGCAAAATGCACCTGCGGTGTTTGACGCGCTGCGTTGGTTGGGTGCTTTGTATTTGGCGTATTTAGGCTACAAAGTGTGGACTGCGCCGGTGACTGAAGCTACTATTGATGGCGATAAAAACGATAGCGCTTCAGGCAGTAAAAACAATGGCTACAGCGCATTTAACCTCTATAAAACCGGATTTTTTACTGCCGGCAGCAACCCAAAAGCGCTACTTTTTGCGGCTGCTTTTTTACCCCAATTCATCCAAGCCAGCCTGCCGCAAGTGCCACAGTTATTGATTTTGTTAGCCACTTTCAGCGTTTTAGAGATTCTTTGGTACTTTATTTATGCGTTGGGCGGCTTAAGTATGGCGCAGCAACTGCGTAAGCCCAATATCTTGCGCTGGTTTAACCGTGTCACCGGCGGCGCATTCATAGGTTTTGCTGGGTTGATGGCGGTGATGAAGCACTAAAGCTTAATCAATATTTTGTTTTAGCGCTTGAATTTGCCATCTGAGCTGATGATGGACAAATCGGCAAAGTCTAAGCCTGTGTGGTCTGTCGTGCTGAAATTGACTTCAAGCCCACCCATGTCGAACTTTTTCATGTTCTCAAGTGAAGATTGAAGTTTTGCCCGTGTTGGGCTAGATCCGCTGCGTTTCAAAGCCTCAACCAGCACTTTAGCTGCGGCGTACCCTTCTAACATCGCTGGGCTTAAACCGCCTGCTTCTTTACCGTCTTTAAGTAAGTCTTGCGCTTCTTTGATAAATGCATAGTTGATGGCGCGCTCATTTGGAAACACTTGTGTGACCACCACACCGGGGCCGCGTTCGGCTAAGCTTTTTACAAAACCAGCGGACGCATTGTTAGACAGTGTGACGAGTTGCGCCCCCGAACCAGCGGCACGTAATGCTGTTAAGCCTGTGACAACGGCGCTCCCAGAGGCAATCATGATAACTGCTTGGGTATCAGCAGCTACGATTTTGGGAACAATTTTAGAAAAGTCGGGCTTAGATCTGTCAAATTTTTCAGTCACCACAGCAGCCAAATTCACCGCGTTCAAACCTTTTTGCGCACCGATAACACCGTCAGCGCCAAAACTATCGTCCGGGTAAACCAAAGCAATTCGTTTGATGCCTAGCGTGCCTAAATGAACCACTGCTTTTTCAGCCTCACGCTGATAAGTAGCACGAACATTAAAAACGTATTTCTTAACGGGTTGGTGCAAAATCATCGCACCTGTCGACGGGCCCACCAAAGGCACTTCATGTTTATCTAACAAAGGCAATATGGCCTCAGTATGCGGTGTACCGCGTGTCAAAAACATCGCGACCACATTTTTTTCTTCAATTAAGATTTTTGCATTTTCAGCAGCAAGCTTGGGTTCAAATTTGTCATCCATGGTCAAAAGCTCAATCTTTTGACCATTTACGCCGCCTTTGGCGTTCACTGCGTTGATGTAAAGCTTAGCACCATCAGATGTTTCTTTTACACCGGCTGCCACAGGTCCAGAATAACCTGCAGTCTGACCAACCAAAATTTGTGCGCTTGCGCTAGCTGCACACAACAAAAGTGCTGCAAGCGCATTCAATCTTAAATTTGCTACCATTAACTAGTCTCCTTAGCGACAAGTCTATGAGATAAGAATGGCGATAACGTGAAAAATTTATGAAATTCGAATAGGTTTACCCTTACGCAAAAAGTATTAACTTAATTTTGTGCTAAGCGCTGAAAAGCGATAACAACTTCAACAGGTGCTTGCACCAGTTCAATCAAAACACCTTCGCCCGAGATCGGAAACTCATCGTTGCCCTTGGGGTGCAAAAAAGTGATGTCAAACCCAGCCGCGCCTTTGCGAATGCCGCCTGGCGCAAATCGCACGCCTTTTGCAGTGAGCCATTCCACCGCTTTTGGCAAATCGTCAATCCACAACCCAACATGGTTCAACGGCGTGGTGTGAACCGCTGGTTTTTTCTCTGGATCAATCGGTTGCATCAAATCAACCTCAACCTTAAACGCCCCGCTGCCCATGGCGCAAATGTCTTCATCCACGTTTTCACGCTCAGACTTGAAATTGCCAGTCACCTCTAAGCCCAGCATATCGACCCAAAGCGTTCGAAGCTTGTCTTTGCTAGGTGCGCCTATGGCGATTTGTTGGATGCCTAGGACTTTGAAGGGGCGGTTTTGTGTGTTGTTCATATTTTTCAATCTGCGAAATATTTTTTATACCAAGATATATATATGTCAGTTTTGCGAATATTTTCTAAATCTTGGTCTTCCAACCAATGCTTCGGAAGAGCAGCGCTGCTGCGCAAAATATCCAATTGATTAATTGCGGAATCGTGCTTATTTTCGAGCGCATCCAAACATGCCAAACCGTATCTAGCAGTATTCATACTTGGCTTTTGAGTTAAAGCATCCGTATACTTTTCTCTAGCTTTAATCCAAAGTGATTCGGCACCAACACGATCGGTTTTAACAACATGCGAGGCCTCATCTGCAAGTAGAATGCCACAGTTATTTATTGCTTCGTGCAAGTTAGGATTGATCTGAAGTGCTTGCATGTACTTCGCTAGCGCTTCTTTTCTGAACGATTGGGCTGTATTTGGTTCAATTGAAGCAATTTTTTGTGCTTGATCGGCTAAAGCATTGCCCCAATTATTGGGAATCCAGAAATTTTTTAAACCCTGATTTTCTAGAATATCATTTTGCTCAGCCACTGAATATGCAGCGCATATAGAATCTAATTCTGTATTTAAAGAACAATCGATATTGGTGTGTTTTTTTTGCAAGCTGTATGCATAGTAGAAACTCGCTTGAGCATCATTTGGCAAATGTTTAAGAACTCTCTTCCATAACAACAATGCTAAATCATTGTCATTTTCTTCAGATGCTTTAACAGCCTGTGCTCTAAGCATTTCCAGTGAATTGCTATCTGGTGACTTAATTACTCTATCTGCAGATTCAATTATTGTCGTTTTCTGAAATGCATTAGCTACAGTATCTGGCAATCTATTTTCAATTTTTTCTCTATCGAGTTTCAACTCATCTTTGTGAGCTTTTATTTCTGCACTATCAGTTTTTGATTCATTCAAGATTTTTTGAACATCATCCTTCATGCGTTGAATATCAGTCCTGTCGTTTTTAACGCCAGCAAGTTCAAGCTTTAAAAGTTCCTTTTCTTTTCGCCCCAACAAAAAAGGGAATAAAGCTCCGATAGCCGTCAAAATTGCCAATGCAGCAAACCAAAATTCAATACTTTTACGATCACGTTCAATTTCAATTTTTGTGCGCTCATTTTTTTGAGCATCAAGCTCATTCAATTGTTTTTCAATTTTTTCGAGCGTACTTACTTTAATTTCTTCAGTCTTTTCAACTACTTTGGCCAAAGCGGTTGTTTTTGCCTCTACGTTCGCCAATGTTTTCTGCGAGGTAGTGCTGGTTTCTTTTGCAGCAACGCTAATACCAGCTACAGATAAAACAACTATTGCTAGGTAGCTGATGATTTTTTTCATGTTGACTGGGCTCATAAAGGTTTCGCCTGAAACTTGACATTTGGCAAATCTTTCAACGCTGCATCTTGCGTGTAAAGCGTTGCGTTGTGGGCTTGTGCGGTTTGCCAGATGATGGCGTCGGCCATGGCTAGTTGGTATTTTTTTGCCGACACGGAGGCTGTCAGTAGCTGGTCTGGTGACAAATCTACAATTCGGCCTTTTTTCAAAAAAACGAGTGCTTTTTGAGCCGCTTTTTCGTCCTGCCATTGCACAAGCTTGCGACAAACCTCGTAAACGCTGATTGCTGGAACGATAAGCTGCTCAACATCTTCAAGTGGCATACGAAAAAACTCTTTGTTCGCATCACCCGCAAAAAAGGCCAACCAACCGCAGGTATCCACTACATTCATATGTCTTCCGGATCGTTGCTTACATCCGTATCCAAACCCGGAAAGATGCCGCAAGCAGCACTCATAGGCTGGACGGGAACAATGATAATCTTGCCATCCTCAGCACGAATATCGACACGCTGGCTGGGAACAAGGCTAAATAAGCGCCTAACCTCTTTAGGTATAACAATTTGAAATTTAGGTGATATAGCTACACTTGTCATACAAAGTCCTTTTCGTAAAACGATTTTTATATCGTAGCACAAAACAAGCAAAAGACCTACAAATGCATGTGACGAGCCCTATGCCTTGTATGGCGCCAGCAACTTCAACGCTTTTGCCACCACCGCCTCTGCCGTGATACCAAAATGCTTGTACAAATCCTCTTTGGAGCCTGAATCGCCAAAGCTGGACATGCCGACAAAGCCGCCGTGCATGCCAAGGTATTGATCCCAACCTTGGCGAATGGCAGCCTCGACACCAACACGAACACCTTTTACGCCATTAGCACCGAGCACATGCGCTTTGTAAGTATCGTCTTGCGCGTCAAACAACTCCCAGCATGGCAACGAAACGACGGCTGTGCCAATGCCTTGCGCTTGCAGGGCGTCACGGGCTTCTAGGCACAGCGCCACCTCAGAGCCGGTTGACAGCAGCGTGACTTGCCGCGCGCCGATACTAGATTCTTGCAAAACGTAGCCCCCGCGACGGCTTAGATTTTCAGCTTCATGTGTTTGGCGAACCAAGGGCAGCGACTGCCGTGCAAAAACCAAACTGACGGGGCCGCTGCGGTGCTCTAGCGCAAACGCCCAGCATTCGGCGGCCTCCACCGCATCGGCTGGGCGCATGACCAGCATATTGGGCATGGCGCGCAGCGATGCCAAAATTTCGACAGGCTGATGGGTGGGGCCATTTTTACCAATACCAATGGAGTCGTGGCTGAACACAAATTTGACGGGCAAACCCATCAACGCAGCCATGCGCATGGCTGGGCGCTGGTAGTCGGCAAAAGCCAAATAGGTGACTGCAAGTGGAATAACCCCACCATGCGCCGCCATGCCGTTGGCCATGGAGGACATCACATGCTCGCGCACGCCACAGTGTATATACGAGCCGTGGCGGTTTTGCGCTGTAAAAGCGGTCAAACCGCGCTTGTGGTTGGTGGGCGCTTCTAAATCGGCGCAGGCCACCATGCGCTCTGGCAGCACAGGGTTTAGGGCTTCGTTGATTTCTGCTGATAAAAACACACCGCTTGCGGCCGGCGGTGCAGTCAAAGCACGCTGTTTGTAATCTAGCAGCACTTGTTGCCAATGGGCGGGCAGCTCGCCGCGCATCACGCGCTCAAACTCAGCCCGCTCATCACTTGGCAGCGCAGCTACAGCTTGTGCCCACGTGGCATGTGCGGCCGCACCCTGCTTACCAAAACCACGCCATGCTTGCAGCAGATCTGGCGGAATGTGGAAGGGTTTGTGCGGCCAGTTGAGCTGCTCACGCATGGCAGCCGCATCCTCAGCAAACAGCCGCGCACTGTGGCCGCCGCGCTGGCCTTGCAAGCGGGCAATGCCTTTGGCAATCACCGTGCGGCAGGCAATCATGGAAGGTCTGTCATCGGCTTTCGCTGCTGCCAGCGCCTTTGATACGGCCTCAATATCGTGCCCATCCACCTCAACCACATGCCAGCCAGCAACCCGAAAGCGCTCAGCCACGTTTTCGCTGATGGACAAATCCGTGCTGCCGTCATCGGTAATTTGGTTATCGTCCCACAGTAGCGTCAGTTTTGACAGACGCAAATGCCCCGCCAGCGCAATCATCTCCTGCCCCACGCCCTCTTGCAAACAACCATCGCCCACAAAAGCGTAGGTGCGGTGGTTAACCAAAGCGTTGCCAAACTTGGCGTTTAAATAAGCCTCAGCCACAGCCATGCCAAAAGCATTGGCAATACCCTGCCCCAAGGGACCGGTGGTGACTTCGATACCCGCTGCGGTATCAAACTCAGGGTGACCCATGCAGTGCGAACCGAGCACTCGAAAGCGTTGAATCTCCTCAATCGAAATAAGCGCGTTCCCTGACAAATACAACAGCGAGTACAGCAGCATCGAGCCATGCCCGTTAGACAAAACGACGCGATCTCTATCCCACCATGTGGGGGCTTGGGGGTCAAATTTCAGGTGATTGGCGTACAGTGCGGTAGCAATTTCAGCCATTCCCAAAGGAACGCCTTGATGCCCCTCTTGGGCTTTGACGATGGCGTCAACAGACAGGAAACGGATAGCCTGAGCCAGATCTTGCAGTGGAAGTTCGTGCATAAAAATCTAGATTTTTGACCACCACCTGCATGAACGCAAGCAAATATTATTCAAGCAAATGTGAAAAATATTCACCTCATTTATTGCTTCTACTTTTCTATACTCTCAGCCGCTTCAGCAGCCAACCATTGCAAAAAACTGGCAACCTCTGCACGAGAGGCATATCTGTCTGGGTAAACCACGTAGTGTGCTTTGACTTCTATGGATAAATCGTCCTCAAAAACAGGGACGAGTCTGCCTGCATGGATGTGGCTGCGCCCCAAAACGGCGCTTTCTAGGGCAACGCCTAGAGATTGCACGGCAGCGTCCATGCTCATCATGGCGCGGTCAAAACGCAGCGCCATGCGGTCTGGGCGTTGCTCTGCCCCATGTTCGGCAAACCATTCTGGCCATTGCACGATGTTGACGCTGGATTGAATCAAGGGGACTTTTAAAAGATCTTCAGGCGTTTTTATCGTGTTTTTCGCCAAAAACTCTGGGCTGGCCAGTGGCAGGATTTTCTCGGTAAAGATGGGCTGAACATTGAGGTTGGACCAATTGGGCAGCCCGTATCGAATGTCTAAGTCCATCTGACCCATTTGAAAATCTGAATGGATGTGAGATGCCGAAAGCACCAGCGAGATGTGCGGGTAAAGCTGGGCAAATCGCCCTATTCGCGGCATCAACCACAGGCTGGCAAAGCTGGGGCTGGAGTGCACATACAAAGTGTCTTTGACGCCGTGACGCAAATCATCTGTCGCAGAATTGATAGCGCCCAAAGCGCTGGCGACGCGCTGTAAATAAGCTTGGCCGATGGGGGTGAGGTCGATGCCACGCGTGGAGCGTTCAAATAAGCGCTGCCCAAAAAGCTCTTCAAGTTTGGCCACTTGGTGGCTGATAGCGGATGGCGTCAAGTGCAGCTCAGCCGCAGCCAAAGAAAAGCTTTTGCGCCGTGCCACGGCTTCAAAGGCTTGCAGGGAGCTTAGGGGTGGAATCATATTTTTAACGCACTCTTTTACACGTTCGACTTTGCATTTTTTTGCCGCACTGCAGCATGAATAGATTTAAATAATAGATGAGTTTTAATCGTTTGCCATCATATTACAAGCCACGCACAATCCGACTGTCAATTTAAATTTGGAGATATTTTTTATGCTGTTAAAAGGTAAAGTAGCCGTGGTCACCGGCGGTGCTGGTATCAACGGTTTAGGTTTTGCGAGCGCAAAAATGATGGCGGAGCAAGGCGCAATTGTGGTCATTTTGGATTTGGCTGTTGCCAACCCGCAAGATGCCGCAGCACGCTTGGGCCCACAGCATTTGGGGCTGGTCGCGAATGTGACGGACAAGGCCTCGTGCGAAGCTGCTGCCGCCGCCATTCAAGCGAAATATGGACGCATTGATATTTTGCTGAACAACGCGGGTATCACACAACCTGTGAAGTTTTTAGACATCGTAGGTGCTGACTACGACCGCATTATGGATGTCAGCTTGCGCGGCACGCTATACGCATCGCAAGCCATGCTGCCCGCCATGGTGGCTCAGGGCAGCGGCTCTATCATCTGCATTTCATCAGTATCTGCACAGCGCGGTGGCGGCATTTTGGGCGGCCCCCATTATTCAGCCGCAAAAGCAGGCGTGCTTGGCTTAGCGCGCGCGATGGCACGCGAATTTGGCGGCAACAATATCCGCGTGAACTGCGTCACGCCGGGTTTGATTGCGACAGACATCAACAAAGGCAAAATTCCTGAGGATAAGCGCCAATCCATTTTGGATGGCATCCCGTTGGCAAAAATTGGAGAGCCAAATGATGTCGCTGGCGCAGTTGTGTTTTTGGCTAGCGATCTGTCTAAATATTGCACAGGCATCACGCTTGATGTCAACGGCGGTATGCTGATTCATTGATTGAAACGTTGCTTTTAAAGGCGGCTTTAAAACGTGTATTTTTTGCGTTGAATTTTCTGGGTATTTTACTTTTTTATAACACAAGGAGACAAGAGATGACATTTACTTTCAACACCATGCGCCGCGCCGTGATTGCTTCAGCTGTTCTCGCTGCAGCTGGTTTTGCACAAGCGCAAACCGTAAAACTTAGCCTAGGCCACGGCGCTGCTTTGGACAATCCACGCCACATTGCGTCACTTAAATTTGCAGAAATCGTCAAAGCAAAAACCAACGGTCAAGTCGAAGTGACTGTGTCGCCGTCTGGTCAATTGGGCAATGACGCTGCACAAATCACAGCAGTTCGCTCTGGCGCTTTGGACATCACAGCCAATAGCCAAGGTGCATTTGCCAATGTGGTGCCTGAATACGCTGCTTTTGGCATGCCTTTCCTGTTTGCTGATTTACAAAGCGCTTGGAAATTGCTCGATGGTCCCGTTGGCAAAGAGTTGGCTGACAAAACTGCTGAAAAAGGCATGGTTGTACTGGGCTATTGGGACAACGGCATTCGCCACATGAGCAACAGCAAACGTGCGCTGAACACGCCTGAAGACATGAAAGGCTTGAAAATGCGCACGCCGCCAGATGCCGTAACAACAGACATCATGCAAGCTGTTGGCGCACAAGCCCAGCAAATCGCATTCACTGAGTTGTATGTTGCCTTGCAGCAAGGCGTGGTCGATGGTCAAGAAAACCCATTGATGAATATTTGGTCAGCCAAGCTGTATGAAGTCAATAAATACATTTCACTCACTGGCCACAAATATGAAATGACGCCTTTTGTGATGAACAAGAAAAGCTATGACGGTTTGTCTGACGCTAACAAAAAAGCTGTGATGGAAGCTGCTTTAGAGGCCACCAAGTTGCAGCGCAATCTTTCACAAGAGGCAGATAACAAACTGCAAACCGAACTCAACGCCAAAGGCGCAATCAACAATCCGGCCAACAAAGCTGAATTTGAAAAAGCGACTGCAAATGTGGATGACAAGTGGATGGCCAGCCCTATCGGCGCGTATGTGAAGAAAGTGATTGCTGGCGCTCGCGCTAAGTAATTTAATTTCGCAGTTACTACCGTAAAATTTGTCATGCAAAAATTAGAAAACATCATTTCTCGCGGCTGCCAGATTGTGCTTTGGCTGACGATGAGCATCATCTTCGTGATTCTTTGTGCCAATACACTGATGCGTTATGCTTTTGGCAGCGGCATGCAGTGGGCGAATGAAGTGCCCGAGATGCTGTTTCCGTGGTTGGTGATGTCGGGAGTGGTTATAGCGGCTATTGAGGGCGCGCACATCACCACCACATTTTTGCGTGACAAGTTAAGCCCGCATGCCCAGCGATGGCTGAGTGTGGGCGTGTGGAGCGCAGTGACTTTTCTGTATGCCACGCTGTCATGGGCTACCTTCAAAATGCTTCCCATCGTTCATGACTAAAAATCGCCGATATTGGGTGTCCCGCAATCGGTTACTTTTGGCTGCGTGATATTGGGCATGCTCTGCTTAATGCTGCTGGCCATCAAAGACACGATCACGGCGATCAAAACGCATGCAGCCGCACAAAGCGAGATTTCCACCCCCAACGCTCACTATTAAATGTCGCTTGGGGCGAATTATCTCAAGCTTTAAACATCTAGTATTTGATTGACATTATTTCAGGATTGAAGCCATGAGCTTTCTTATCATTACCGTTTTTCTTTTAACGGCGCTTGCCTCCGTCCCTATTGCGCATGGTCTGCTGATCGCAGCGCTTGTCGCAGCAGCCACGTCGAGCAAAATTCCGATGGATATCTTGGTGCAAACCATGGTGCAGCAGGTGCAAAGTTTTCCACTCATTGCGATTCCATTTTTCATGCTCACCGGTAGCTTGATGATGGGCGGCAAGCTAGGTGAAGCTTTGATTGGCGTTCTGACACGCTTGATTGGTCGCTACCATGGCGGCCCAGCCCAAGTGGGCGTGTTATCAAGCACCATATTTGGCGGGGTGTCTGGCTCGGCGGTAGCCGATGCATCTGCCATAGGCTCACTCATGATTCCTTGGCACAAGCGCTTGGGTTATCCGCCTGCGTTTTCAGCTGCCACATTGGCAGCCGCGGCTACGATTGATATTTTGATCCCACCCTCGATTCCGATGATCTTGTTTGCGATCACGGCTAATGCGTCGATTGCGGCACTGTTTGTGGCCGGCATATTGCCTGGTTTGCTCATGTGCGCTGGTTTTATGGGTGCTTGCTGGTGGGTCGGTAAACGTCGTAATTTTCCGCGTGACACGCAAAAAATGGTGCGCAGCGAGTTTCTTAAAATCTTAGCTTATGCAAGCCCTGCACTGCTACTACCAGTTCTCATTATTGTCTTTTTACGTTTTGGTATCGCCACACCAACCGAGGTGGCGATTTTGTCAACGCTGTATTCGGGTTTGGTCTCTGCGTTTCTGTACAAAGATCTGGGTTGGAAGCGTCTGAATCTAGCTGTGATAAACGCTGGCTTGGCTACAGGGGTGGTTCTACTCGTGATCATGGCATCTGCCGCCATTGGCTGGTTGCTGACTTTTGATCAAATGCCCAATGGCATCGTTGAATGGGCAAAAGGCAACCTCAGTCAAGGTTGGATGGTCATTTTGATGATGAATCTGTTGATGCTGGTGTGTGGCATGTTCATTGATTTACCCGCCGCTGTGCTCTTACTAACACCGGTGTTTGTACCCCTCGCTACCAGCATTGGCATGGATCCCATTCAGCTCGGCATCATGATGACCGTGAATTTAGCGATTGGTTTGTACACGCCTCCGGTGGGTACGACACTGTTTATCACCAGCGCATTGGCCAAGGTAAAGGTGGGTGAAACCGTCCGCGAGCTGGGGCCGTTTTATCTGGTGGCTTTTACTGTGCTCTTTCTGGTCTCTTACGTTCCAGCCATGATCCTACGCTGATCAACAGCATTTTCTAATTTCGGAGTATTTATATGTCGACAACTTCCGACAAACTATCACAACTCGCGCAATGCGCTTGGCGAATCCGTCGCTACGCGTTACGCATGGGCGAAGTGCAAGGTCAGGGCTATATTGGACAAGCATTAGGCTATGCTGATGTGCTGGCAGTGGCTTATGGCCATGCCATGAATATTCGTCCAGAAGACCCAAACTGGGAGGGTCGTGACCGGTTTCTATTGTCACACGGTCACTATGCCATCGCGCACTATGCAGCCTTGATTGAAGCCGGCATTATTTCAGAGGATGAACTCGAAACCTACGGCAGCGATGACAGTCGCTTGCCCATGTCCGGCATGGCGACTTATACACCTGGCATGGAAATGTCTGGTGGTTCGTTGGGGCAAGGCTTGATCATTGGTGTAGGCATGGCACTTGGGTTAAAGCACAAAGGCAACCCTGCTTTTGTTTACAACTCAATGTCTGACGGCGAGCTCGATGAAGGTTCAACCTGGGAAGCCGCGATGTCTGCAGCACACCATGGCCTCTCAAATTTAATTTGCATGGTTGACGTTAACAGCCAACAGGCTGATGGACCATCACAAAAAATCTTGGGCTTTGAACCCCTAGCCGACAAATGGGCTGCGTTTGGCTGGCATGTGCAACGTGTGAATGGTAATGATTTACCCAACGTGTTAGCTGCTTTTGATGTTGCACGAAATCTCAAAGAAAACAAGCCGCGCGTCATTTTATGCGACACGCTCATGGGTAAAGGCGTTCCATTTTTAGAAACGCGCGAAAAAAATCACTTCATTCGCGTTGACCCGCCTGAGTGGCAACAAGCCATTGCCGTTTTGGACGCAACAAAGCCATAAAGAGCCTAAATATGAACATTACAACAGAAAAAAAACCTCGCTTGACCACTTCAGCCATGATTGCATCGATTGCATCAGAGGGGCAACGCGTCAAAGCTGCTCCCTTCGGCAAAGCGCTTGTGGAATATGCTGAAAACAAAAAAAATGTGGTAGCGATGACCGCAGATTTGGGTAAATACACCGACCTGCACTTATTTGCGCAAGCCTATCCAAAGCGGTATTTCCAAATGGGTATGGCCGAGCAATTGCTGATGGGTACAGCGGGCGGCATGGCCAAAGAAGGACTGGTTCCCTTTGCGACTACCTATGCCGTTTTCGGAACACGCAGAGCCTACGACTTTATCCATCAAGTCATCGCCGAAGAAAACTTGAATGTAAAAATCTGCTGTGCGCTTCCAGGTCTAACCACAGGCTATGGTCCCAGCCATCAAGCCACCGAAGACCTCGCGATGATGCGCGCCATCCCCGGCATGACGATTGTCGACCCATGCGACGCTTTGGATATCGAACAAGCTGTACCGCAAATCGCAGAGCATTCTGGCCCCGTTTATATGCGTTTGTTGCGTGGAAATGTACCCTTGGTGCTGGACGAATACAACTACACATTTGAATTAGGTAAAGCTAAGTTACTCTGCCCAGGCAAAGACGTTCTGATCATCTCAAGCGGCTTCATGACCATGCGAGCACTTGAAGCGGCAAAGCAACTTGAAAAAGACAGCGTAGGTGTGGCGGTATTGCATGTACCAACCATCAAACCGCTGGATGAAGCCACCATCTTGGCTGAAGCTCAAATAACGGGACGTATGGTGGTAGTCGCTGAAAACCACTCAGTTATCGGCGGTTTGGGTGAAGCAGTCGCCAGCTTGTTGCTACAAAGCGGAACACATCCTTCAAAATTCCGCTTGCTCGGTTTACCTGACGCATTTTTAGATGCGGGCGCGCTGCCCACCTTGCATGACCGTTATGGCATCAGCACTGAAAAAGTGTGCGAACGGATTAAAAAATGGCTCGCATAACTTGTTATCAGGCAAACTCAATGATTGCCTGATCGACCACCAATGATTCGCCTTTTGATGCCGAAATCTTGCTCACTACACCATCCGCTGCTGCAAACAACACGTTTTCCATCTTCATGGCTTCAATCACAGCCACGCGTTCGCCAGCCTGCACTTTTTGCCCAACCTGCACAGCCACATCCACCAGCAAACCTGGCATGGGCGACAACACAAAGCGGCTCATATCCGGTGCGGCTTTGTGCGGCATGAGCTTGTGCAGCTCGGCCATACGCGGCGACACGACCATGGCATCAATCTTGGTGCCGTTGTGCTGCACACGCAAAGACAATGGGTTTTTCATGGCCGCGTTATTTGCACCACGCTCCACTTGTGCAGTGAATCGCTGGCCGTTGACAGTGCCAGTGATGCAGATGTCGTTCAGGCGTGAGGTGCTGCTGATTTTGTAGCTATTGCCATTCACAATCACTTGCGCAGAGCCAGTTTCGCCTACGAACTCGTTCACATGCACGGAGGTGTAAACATGCTCACCCGTCACACCCAGCGTGATCACGGTGTAATCGCTCCCCGCCTGCACGCTGTAACCGGGCAATTGGCCGGAGATACTGGCTGCGCGTTCACGCGATTTACGGCGCACAAAGGCAGCCAGCGCAACTAAGAAATCCGCGTCTGCATGCGGCACGTCTTCGGCTTTGAAGCCTTGGCCATAGTTTTCAGCGATGAAACCGGTGTTGAAATCACCAGCCACAAATTTGGGGTGTGCCAGCAAGGCAGCCTGAAACGGGATATTGCTGCTGACACCGCGGATCACAAAACCGTTCAGCGCTTCACGCATCTTGGCAATGGCGTCCAAACGGTTTTTGCCATGGACGATGAGCTTGGCAATCATCGAGTCATAAAACATCGGGATCTCACCACCATCTTGGACGCCAGTATCGACGCGCACGCCATGCCAGTCGTTCACGTTGGCTTGGAACATGGTCTGCGCCGGTGGGGCAAAACGCACCAAGCGACCGGTGGACGGCAAAAAGTTGCGGAACGGGTCTTCCGCGTTGATGCGGCACTCAATCGCCCAGCCGTCGCGTTTGACTTCTGCTTGGGTCAACGGCAATTTTTCACCTGCAGCGACGCGAATCATCAGCTCCACCAAATCAAGCCCAGTGATGCACTCGGTCACCGGATGTTCCACCTGCAAGCGGGTGTTCATCTCCAGAAAGTAAAAACTCTGGTCTTTGCCAACCACAAATTCCACCGTGCCGGCGCTTTGGTAGTTGACGGCTTTGGCCAGTTGCACGGCCTGCTCGCCCATGGCTTTGCGGGTCGCGTCGCTGATAAACGGGCTGGGC
>JBEGUP010000004.1:0-20603 GCA_041178825.1 Pseudomonadota bacterium
CGATGCTCAACCCTATTTGACCCTGCCCGCGTTCTACCAACGCAAGCGCGATTTATTCAAAGCAGGCTTGGCAAAGACCAAATTCAAAATACTGCCCACGACGGGTAGCTACTTTCAATGCGTAGATATATCTGATGTCAGCGAGCTATCAGAAGCCGAGTTCTGCAAATGGCTGACCACAGAAATAGGCGTAGCCGCCATTCCGTTATCTGCTTTTTATGGCAACAGCTTTGACCAGCGCATTGTTCGCTTTTGTTTTGCTAAAAAAGACGAAACTTTAAATTTGGCTTTAGAAAAGTTAGCGAAACTTTAGCACTCTTTTACTATAAAATTTATAGCTAATAAGGCAATAAATACGCTGGCTATAGTGATTTTATAGCACCGCCTAAGAAGCAAAGAATGCCTTCACGAGCGCTTTCCAATAAGAGGCACCCGTAGCAATATTGTCATCGTTGAAGTCGTAACCAGGGTTGTGCACCATACACGCGCCTGCAGAGTCACCGTCACCATTGCCTATAAACAGATAGCTACCAGGCATCTTTTCAAGCATGAAGGCAAAGTCTTCACTGGCGGTCAAAGCGGGTCCATTCAAAGTGACTCTATCAGGGCCTGCCAATTTGAGTGCAACCTGCCGCGCAAAATCGGTTTCAGCAGTTGAATTCACCAGAACGCAATAGCCTTTTTTCCAATCAATCTCCGCTCTCACACCAAAGCTTTCTGCCTGTGCTGTTACCAAAGCTTTGATGCGCTCTTCCAACAAAAGGCGAACCTGTGGGTCAAGCGTGCGCATGCTGAGCTCCATCGTGGCCAATGCTGGAATGACGTTGTTTGCTTGACCTGCATGCAAGGCTCCGACCGTGACCACTGCAGTGTGCAAGGGGTCAACGTTTCGGGAGACGATGGTTTGCAAGGCCATGACAATTGAGGCTGCTGCCACCAAGGGATCAGCCGCGCGGTGCGGCATAGCCCCATGACCACCCGTGCCGTGGATGCGGATGGTGGCGTAGTCGCTAGACGCCATGGCTGCACCCTCGCGAAACACAAAGTGCCCCACGGGTACACCAGGCATGTTGTGCATGGCAAAGACGGCATCGCAGGGGTGTTGCTCAAACAAACCGTCTTCCATCATGCGAACTGCACCGCCGCCGCCTTCTTCTGCGGGCTGGAAAATCAAATTCAGTGTGCCGTCAAACGAAGCATCTTGTGCAATGGCTTTGGCTGCGGCAAGCAACATGGCGGTATGCCCATCGTGACCGCAAGCATGCATCAGGCCCGGTTTACTGCTAGCCCAAGCATGGCCAGTGGCTTCTTGAATTGGCAAGGCGTCCATATCGGCACGGATGCCGAGACTGCGATGGCCGACATGGGTGGTGTCCCCACGTTTCAAAGTTCCCACCACACCAGTGCCACCCAAACCACGATGTACCAAATAACCCCAGCTTTCTAACTTGGCAGCCACCAAATCGGAAGTTCGGAATTCTTCAAACGCCAGCTCTGGATGGCGGTGAATGTCGCGGCGCAGTTGGATGAATTCACCCACGCGCTCGACAAGTGCATCACCCAAATACGACATGTTATTGAGCCTGCAAGTTAATAGCTTTGGCAATAGCTCGGTATTGCGCGGTTTCGTCAACAAATGCTTTGTTGGCAACTTCCAATGTTTGCAAAGGTGATGCCAATTGGCCCAATGCACCCATGCGAGTTAGATACTCCGCATCACCCAGCACCGATTGCAGCGCTTTGTGCATGGATTGCACAACTGGCTCTGGTGTGTCGCGTTTAACGAAGTAGCCTGTTCCAATTTCAGAGCTGAAGTTCTTCAACGCGCCTTTGCTGTCGCTGGTACGACCCAATTGTGGCTGCAGCGGGTGTGCACCAGGCGAAGTTGATGCGATGAATTTGATTTTTTTATCTTTGGCCAATGCCACTTGTGGTGCGCCATATGGCGTGATGAAAATATCGACCTGATTTCCCAACAAATCTTTCACCGCATCAGCAAATCCTTTGTAGGGCACATGCAACATGGGTGCACCTACCATTTTGCTCATTTGCTCACCCAATAGGTGATACAAAGAACCCACGCCGACGCTGGCGTACGTCATTGGTTTTCCTTCTTTGGCAACTTTGATGGCGTAGGCAACTAACTCATCCGCGTTGTCGACCGGAATGTCTCCCCGCGCAATGATAGCCATGGGTGCCAAAGCAATGCGGTGAACTTGGCGGAAATCTTCTGATTTGTACTTCACTGAAGACAAAGCCAAGGGCGCCAAAATCAACTCATTGGGTGAACCTTGAAACAGCATATAACCATCAGACGGTGCATTAAGCACCTTTTGTGCGGCGATACCGCCACTTGCACCACCCAAGTTTTCAACGATAACGGGCTGTCCCAATGCTTTGCCCAAGGGCGCATTGACGGTTCGCGCAATCACGTCAGACAAACCGCCTGCGGGGTACGGCACCATTAAAGTGACGGGCTTAGTCGGAAAGGTCTGAGCGATAGCAGTACCAGCAAGGACCAATCCGCTCAAAAAAGCAGCCAAACGGTTCATTTTCTTCAACATGTCTCTCTCCAAAAAGTTGTGGTGAGTGCATTCTATGAACGCACTGTTTATAATGTCCAATGCATAATTTTCAGCTTTAGCATAACTTTTATGAATAGGTAAAACTGCTATGACCTTGGTTCAACTAAAGCATTTGATTGAATTGGCGAGTAACAGCTCGTTCAGCCAATCGGCTATCAAACTACACCTGACGCAACCAGCCTTGAGCCGCAGCATCAAAGCGCTGGAAGACGAATTGGGTCAGCCCTTGTTTGATCGTATCGGGCGCAAAAACGAACTCACTGCTTTTGGCTCGCACATCGTCCAGCGCGCACGCGTGTTGGTGGACGAAGCCAACGAGCTGCGTCTAACTAGCGCTCAACTGCAAAAAGGTGAAATTGGCCAATTCCGTATCGGCATGGGCTCTGGGCCGGGCGCCATGCTGATGACACCTATGTTGATGCTCATGTCGACCAAGTATCCCAAAGCTCATATTGATATTTCTCGCGGCAGCACGACCCTGCTGGTGCAAGCTTTGCGCGAGCGCCTTTTGGATGCTTTGATCTTAGATATTCGCTCTTTAGAGCCATCTGCTGATTTAAAAATTGAAGCGATACATGAGATGGCGGGCGTATTCATGTGCCGCCCTGGCCACCCGCTGGCCAAGAAACGCAGTGTACCCTTCGCGATACTGCGAGACTACCCTATCGCATCAACACCTTTAAGCGATGAAGTAGCTAGGATTTTGATGGAGAGATATGGTCAACAAGCGCATCCCGACAATCTAGTGAACCTGCGTTCGGAAGAAATTTCCAGCTTGCTGGATGTCGCACGCAGTAGCAACGCCGTGGTGTTGACTATCCGAGCCTCAGCGCCAGATTTAATAGAATTACCCGTTTCTCCAGCTTTAAATGTCAAAGCACGTTTTGGCTTGGTCACGATTGCAGCGCGTACTGAGCCACCTTTACTAGACAAAGTGCGTGTTCTGATGCACGACACTTTGAAAGATATAACTGCAAAGCCTAACTAGCGGAATACGATTTAGACACAACTGTAAGTTGTAAGTTACGATGCAATTTTTTAATTTAAATTGAAAATACAAATCAAAAACCCCGTAAGCACAAGTCTTACGGGGTTTAAATTTGGTGGGACCTGCGGGGGTCGAACCCACGACAAACGGATTAAAAGTCCGCTGCTCTACCAACTGAGCTAAGGTCCCATTTTGTTTTGCAGATTACTTACATTCACTGCAGCACAGCCTCAAATTATAGCGTTATTTTTAGCAACTTTGAAGCACTTTGAAAATTAGTACGCGAAATTTGCTAATTTATCTAATGCCCAACCTGTGGCACACTGCCCAAACGTGGCCGTTACGCTCACAACTGAGCCGTAACCATGACAATTCAAGGTGCTATCGGTCGAATCTGTATCACTAGTTTTGTTGGGTTGTTTAACTGCTTCTTTACTAAAAATACAATTCACGCCGATTTTTCGACCCTCCTTTGGTGCCGCATGCTCTTTGCGTAGGCGATAGCGCAATTGCGCCATCAATGGATCGTGGGTGGTTTGGGATATATCGTCAATGTCCACCAAATGGGCCAAGCGCTTACCGCCTGCCGCACCTACCGAGATAAAAAACTTTTTAGCATTTTTTTGTCGTATCGCCCAGGCGGCCATTGCTACTTTGGCATGAACTTGATCGCAGGCATCAATGACAACGTCAACATCATTTGGAACCAGTGACAACCAGTTTTCTGGTGTCACAAAATCGTCAATGCATGTGACGGCGCAAGCAGGGTTGATTAAACCAATGCGGTCTTGCATGGCTGTAATTTTTGATTGCCCTAGCGTCTGCTGCGTCGCATGAACTTGGCGGTTGATATTGGATTCAGACACATGATCCATATCAACCATGGTGATATGCCCTACACCGCTGCGCGCCAAAGCTTCTACAGCCCATGATCCGACGCCGCCAACACCAATGACCATGACATGGGCGGCTCGAATACGAGCAGCGCCAGCCGCACCGTATAGACGATCTAAACCGCCGAAACGACGAGCGGCATCATAGTCAACACTTGCTGTGCTCAAAGGATGTAGTTTTCTTATTTAAGCGCTCTAAGACGCTCAACACCTGCAAAAGCGGCTTCCGATTTTGGATAGGCTTTCATCAAGTCCTCTAAAGTCTTTTTCGCACTTTTTGCGTCTTTCATTTCCAATTGGCAGTTAGCAACTGACAACATCGCCTCAGGCGCGCGCATGTGGTCAGGATTTTTAGAAATCATGCTGCGGAAATTGATAATCGCTTCTTTATAGTCGCGATTAGAATATTGCGCATTGCCTAACCAATACAAAGCTGATGGCGCATAGCCGCTGCTGGGATATCGCTGAATGAAATCAAACAATGCTTTCTGTGATTTGACAAAGTCCCCAGTTCTGAACAACGCAAATGCAGCATCGAAATCACGCTTTTCGGTGGGATCAGCCATAAACTCACGAGCGTCTAAGATAACTTTGACGGGTTCTAGTTTAGTTAATTTTTGCTCAACAGCTTGCGAGCGCTGCTCTGCCGCCTGCAATTTTTGCTCAGAAGCTTGCAGCATATCTTTTTGACGAATTTGCATCTCGGCTAGATTTCGAGCCAAAACCTCATTGTCGCCACGCAATTGTGAAATGTCACTTTTTTGCCTGTCAATTTGGTTTTGCAACTCAAACAAACTCTTACGCAACTGCGCAAGTTCTTCGGCATTGCGTTGCTGTGTAGTGTTGATATTGTTGTTTATCGTTGCATTCAAGCTTGCGATCTGCTGTCGCAAATCTAAAATAGCCTTTCGCGCCTCATCATCATCAAAAATACCAGCATGTGTTCCAAGCGAAACTGCGCATAAGCTTGCGAGAATAGTTGGCTTAAGGGCTGCTCGAATAGTCGAATAAAACTGCATGGAATTCCTATTTAGCGATAGCTGATTTCGGCGCGGCGGTTTTTCGCTGCTGCAGTGTCGTCACCAGCTAAATCAGCAGGTTTTTCTTTGCCAAAGCTAACAGCTTCAATTTGACTTTCATTCAAGCCAGACAATGCCATCGCACGGCGCACAGCCTCTGCACGCTTTTGCCCCAAAGCCAAGTTGTACTCACGGCCACCCGAAGAGTCGGTGTGGCCCTCTACCGAAATTTTTGTTGTTTTACGGCTTGATAAAAACTGCACATGCGCATTGATGACGCTGGCGTATTCCGGTTTAACCAAATAACTGTCAAAATCAAAATAAATCACCTTGCTAACGTTAGCCGGCCCACCGTTTACACCATTCACATTGCCTAAATCGACTGTTGTCACACCGCCATTGTTGCCTTGCCCTGTGTTTGCACCGCCACCAGTGCCGCCCCCCATGGTGGAAGTGCCAATTTTATCTTCCACAGGTGTATCCAGCTTAACGCCGCTAGAGCAACCAACCAAAGTTGCCCCAAGCACAACTAGCAATGTTGTGCCTGCTAAAAATGATTTGAATTTTTGTTTCATGTTTTTCTTTCTAAAATAATTATTTCAATCAATCCATTGCCATTTATAACTCGACCATTGTTGGATGATGATTCAATCATCAAGCACCATTCGTCAATTACCCATCTGCGCCCAAGCGGGTTCACGAATATCACCACTTGCACCGCCCAATCTTGATTTGACACGGCCATCAACCGTCGTCGACATCAGAACCTCTTTTCCCTGTAGCTTAGTCGCATAAATTATCAGTTTGCTATTGGCAGCAAAACTTGGTTTCTCATCAGCGTTGGTATCCGTGATTGCATTCGCCACACCCGAAGATAGATCCATAACAAACAATTTATAACCACCACCTGCACGTGAAATATAAGCCAACCATTTGCCATCGGGACTCGATGCAGGCGAAATGTTGTAGTTACCAGTAAAAGTAATTCGAGTAGCACCACCACCCGTAGCAGCCATTTTGTATATTTGTGGGGCACCGCCCCTGTCGCTCATAAAGTAAATACTCTTACCGTCCGCAGAGTAAGTAGCTTCCGTATCAATGGCGTCTGAGCGAGTCAATCTTGTCGGTTCACCACCAGAAGCGCCAACCGCATAAATTTGAGAATTGCCATCTCTGCTTAATGTAATCGCCAAAGTACGTCCGTCAGGCGACCAGCTTGGCCCGCTGTTCGAGCCTTTGAAACCTGCCACCAAACGACGGGCACGAGTATTCATATCGAAAACCCAAACTTCGGGTTTTCGTGATTCAAATGATACATACGCTAACTGCCCACCATTCGGAGACCAAGCAGGAGAAATAATTGGTTCGGTGTTGGTCAATTGGGCAACAGCGCTTTCGCCATCTGCATCAGCTGTCCATAACGTGTAACGAGACCCAGATTTAGTCACATACGCAATTTTGGTAGAAAAAATACCTTTTTCCCCTGTCAATTTTTCGTATATGTAATCAGACACCTTATGCGCGGCCAAGCGTAAATTTGGTGCGGTGACGACATGACTTGCGCCGCCTAAATTTGAGCCTTTGACAACATCCCACAACCGAAAACGCACATCGAAACGACCATCTGCCAATCGCGTCACACTGCCTGCAGCCATAGCGTCAACCGCTTTTTGACGAAATACTGATATATCTGGTTGCGTGTTTTCATCCAATGTGACTGCGCCCGCGTCAATATGGCGAAACTGGCCACTGCGTTCTAGATCTGCAGCGACGATGGCACTGATTTTTTGGACACTGACTGCCTCGCCTTTAAAAGCCGCAATCGAAATAGGAACTTGCGTTAAGCCAACCCCTGAAACATCAACGCGAAATTGTGCTTTGACGGAAGAAGTAAACAATAACGCGCCAACGCAAAAAAAACCAATCCATGTCAAAGTGATACGAGATGAGAAATTCGTCATTTATTTTTTAAATTTAAACAATACAAAGTGAAGTACTTACCAAACGCAGACTGAGCCTGCATAGTGCACACCGCAAACCCTAAAGCACCATCTAGAAACCCTAATCTAAAAAAATAAGTTTTTATAAAAGCCACCATGCCAGACATGGCCGCTCTCAACATGCTGGTCTTTTTCCCCTCCAAATAACGCTGTTTAGCCCACGTTTGACTGTATTGGTCTAATTTCCGCCAATAACTTGCTGGCGTGGGATAGCTGAAATGTAGCATTGGAGTCGTTAGTTTGCCACAGGTTCCCTGTGATTGAACAAGTCGCTCATGTACCAAATCGTTACTAAATCTTGCACTTCCGCGCTTGAATAAACGCAGCACATGGTCAGGCGTCCAGCCACAGTGGCGTATCCACTGACCGCAGAACTGTGTCAAACGTGGCACTTCATAAGCATCATGTTGGCTGATATTCTTGTTACGAATATTATCAATATCGCTATCAATTTTGATGTCAAAATTGATAGCAGCCTTGAGTTGCTCCGCAAGTTCCGGCGTGACACGCTCATCAGCATCAATCGAAAAAACCCAATCGCAGGTCGTCAAATCAAGTGCTCGGTTTTTTTGTACGCCAAAACCAGGCCAGTCCGTCGTATGCAGCACCTGCGCACCCGTAGATTTTGCCAACTCGACCGTGTTATCAGTGCTGCCATGGTCAACCACAATAATTTGATCGGCAAAATCCACGCTTGCCAAGCAATCCAAAATATTATTGGCCTCGTTGTGGGTAATCAAAATGACCGATAAAGTCGTTTTTTTATGCATGGTCAATGATAAATTGCTTTTCAGCCTTTACTTTTGCTGAATCAGACGGGTAACCCGCAAACAAAATTCCCAAACTTATGCAAAAGAAATGCCCTGTTGCGCTATCAAACAGTGTTGAATTGAAAAAACATCCCACCGTGAATGCCACCAGCAACGATTGGGCAGCAATGCGCTCATGATTAACCAATGAACGGCTAGCAAAAAAACATCGAGCTAACCAAGCTAAAAATAAAGCCAATCCTGTAAAGCCCAATTGAGAAGCCATCAGCAAATACTCTTGGTGTGGGTTCCCCCCTGAAGCCGCGATTTTTGGCGTGTTTGGCGTGCTAACAACGTATTTTCGATACTCGTCTGCCCAAGTGCCCATACCTGTTCCCAAAATTGGGTTGCTTTTGGCAATATCCAAAGTTGTTCGCCAAAATCCGATACGTAATCCAGACGAAGCAATCGTGTCGGTCTTAAGCACGGTTTGTGAATCGACCACAACTTCAGAAAGCCGTTTTTGAACAGTGCTACTAAACATGCCCACGCTGATTGCAGCGATGATCAAAACGGCCATGGCTAGCCATTTTTTTGTACTTTTTAGCTGCGTCAAAATGAAGAAAATCAACAAGGCCGTCAACGTCACATAAGTTGTTCGACCTTGCTGCGCCAACACGACAAAGGCCACTGTAAGCAGCACCATTGCGGCTCCCCAGCTTTTATCAGTCCATTCTTTGCCCTGCACCATCCAGGCCAAACCCACAGTTAGCGCAGGAATGAGCACAAAACCTAAACTGATGTATGAATATGTGGAAAGCGGTAAGGCTGGGTGAACACCCATGCGCCCATCGCCAATCGGGTCTGGCAAGATGTGAATCAAGGCATACAACATCAGCACAATCGCTGCACCCAACCAAGCCTTGATAGCAGCACTACGCCACTTGGCATCTGAGAACAAACACACCATCAGTGGCACATAAGCCAACTTGCGGTATTTCCAAATACCGGCGAACGTTTGCTGCATAGACGCATGCGACCACAGCAAACTCAACAACATCCAGCCCAAAATCATCAACGCGCCCAACACTGCTGGATTTTTAAGATCAGTTCGCCAAGTCTGGCCAGGTTTGCATCCTGAGCAAATCCAAAACAACAGTGCCAAAGCGGTAAAAGCGTTGGTCAATGGCAAGGACAGCATAGTACCCACCAGTGCTGCAATACCAAAAACCCTCGCCCAGCCCAAAAGACCTAAGTTTTGAGCAATGTTTCTTGAAGTTGAAAATGAGAGCACACGTTCTGTCATGCAGCGATAATACAGGCACTTCAAGCCTCTTTTGCCTAGACAGCACCTGTGCCAGTGACAAATTCAACTACCACCTCAACCACAAGCTCGACTGCCAGTTCGATCTCATCCTCAGATTCTGTGAATAAATCATTACGTCAGCGTTTTGCACGGCTGTTGCCCTACTTTGGGCAACCTAAAAGCGCGTGGATCATCGCATTTTTAGCGGTTGCTATTGCAGCCTGCACTGAGCCCATGATTCCTGCCGCGCTCAAACCCCTGCTTGACCGAGGTTTTACCAAAGGCAGCCTGCAAGTTTGGATCATCCCCGTCACCCTCATCGCTTTGTTTGGTGTTCGCGGTATCGCGGGCTTTGTGGCTGAAATGGCCGTCACCAAGGTCACCTCCAAAGGCTTGATGCAGCTACGCCAAGCCATGTTCAGCAAAGTACTGGATGCCAAATTTGGCCTTTTTGCCGATAAAACCTCCAGTGAACTGGCCAACACCGTCGTTTACGAAGTCAACAATGGCTCCACATTGCTTGTTAATTCGCTCATGGCGCTGGTCAGAGATACCGTGACGATGATTGCACTGGTCGGCTACCTACTGTACCTGAATTGGCAATTAACAACAATTGTCGCTGTGATGCTGCCCACTGTCGCATTTATCATGGCAAAGTTGTCTAAAAAGCTTTATAGCTTATCCAAATCCAGCCAAAAAGCCACTGACGAATTGGCTTATGTGGTTGAAGAAAACGTTTTGGCTCACCGTGATATTCGACTGCATGCGGCCCAAACCGCGCAGGCTGAACGTTTTACTGGCATCAGCGATACATTACGACGTCTGTCGATGAAAACGACCGCTGCCTCTGCAACCATGAAACCCTTGACGCAAATGATTGCCGCCGTAGCGCTGTCGGCCATCATTTCCGTTGCTCTTTTGCAAAGCGCAGAAGGCGGCACCAGCGTGGGTGAGTTCACCGCCTTTGTCACCGCCATGCTTTTGCTGGTAGCGCCCATCAAGCATCTGTCGGAAATCGCCAACCCAATCACCCGTGGTCTTGCGTCCCTAGAGCGCGGTTTTGATTTGCTTGACCAGTCAGAAAGCGAACAATCTGGTAGCTTTAGTAAAAAGCGAGCCGATGGACATATTGAGTTCATCAACACCTGCGTCAAATACAAAGAAGGGGCAGGTTTTGCGGTCCAAGGGCTTTCGCTGACCATTGACCATGGCGAGACCATCGCGTTGGTGGGCTCATCTGGCTCTGGAAAAACCACATTGGTTAATTTGTTACCGCGCTTTTTAGAACCCTACTCTGGCACGATAAGCCTAGACAACCAACTCTTAAAAGACTGGAATTTGGATGCTTTGCGTAACCAGTTTTCATTGGTCAGCCAGCATGTTGTTATGCTGAACGACAGCATTGCCAACAATGTGGCGCTGGGCGTTGACGCCACCACCTTAGACCGCAGCAAAGTACAACAATGCTTAGAAGCGGCGCGTTTAGGTGCATTCATTGCTGACTTGCCACAAGGCATAGACACTACTGTCGGTCACAACGCCGTTCAACTCTCTGGCGGTCAACGTCAGCGTCTCGCTATTGCCAGAGCTTTGTACAAGGATGCTCCGATATTAATTTTGGATGAAGCAACTTCCGCCTTGGACGCTGAATCCGAGCGTGCTGTGCAAGAAGCCTTGCAAGTTTTGATGAGAAACCGCACGACATTGGTCATCGCACACCGTTTGTCAACGGTGGAACATGCCGACCGCATCGTGGTAATGGAAGCTGGCAAAATCATTGAAATTGGCTCACATACCAAGCTTTTAGAAGACAACGGGTATTACGCCAAGCTGTATCGCTTAGGTTTGCATACAACCTAAATCTTTGTTGATTGATGTAGATTGCTATGTTTTTTATAGCTGCTTAGGCAGCAAATACAACGGCTAGATGCCGATTTGCGAAAAAAAATTACTTTTTAATGATTTTTTCATATAAAAACAACTGCTGGCGAGCAATCTGCGTCCATGCGTAGCTGCTTGCAAACTTCAGGGCTTCAGAGCCAAGTTTTTCACGCAAATCCTTGCTGTTATCCACGCTGTCAACCGCGCTATTTGTCAATTGCCTTAACCGCTCTGCTAGCGCAACAGCATTTTTAGGCTCTTCCAAAATCAAGGCATTTAACCCATTGGTTAATAAGCCTGCGATACCGCAATACTTTTCGCAGCTAACCACAACTGGCAAACCATAAGACATCGCCTCTAAGACCACCATCGCGAAGGTGTCCTCTAACGTCGGATGCACCAAAGCATCTGCCGCTTGGTAGACCTCATCAACACTGTCCATAGCGCCTAAAAATTGCACCCGCTGTGCAATGCCAAGCTTTTCAGTCTGCGCTTGATAGATGCCGATTTGCTCAGCATTACCAACTGCCAAGAGATTTACATGCTCTGGCAACGCTTTAAACGATTGCAAAAGCGTTGGCAAACCCTTGATGTCGTAGCGATTTCCCACAAAAGCAATGACAAAAGCATCTTCAGCTAATCCAAATACACGTTTAGCTGCCGCCTTGTCATAACCCCAATCAGCTTTAGATACGCCGGGCGTGATGATTGAAATTGGATTTTGACACCCAGGATACGCCGCCTGAAAAATACCTTGCAAACTTGGTGAGGTAACAACGATGTGTCGCCCAGCTTGGGTCGCGAACCGTCGTTTTTCCAATGCCAAATACGCCAGTAATCGTGGGCTGGTGATGACTTTGAGGCACGCGATGGCTTTTTTCCAACCCGTTTTGCCGCTGAACAAATTGTGTTTGATGGGCAGCACATGCACGGTTTGTACATTGCCGTGCCATGTGTTTTCATGGGAATGGACAATGTCAAAACCACTTCTGGTTTGCCACCAAGTCGCTGTGGCATACCAAAGCTGGTTTAACCAACGTGAACGACGCAATGGCGCTGAAACGCGGTGGTAAGTCACACCCGGCCAACTGTGGCTGATGTCTTGCGCGAATACATGAATCTCATGCTTGGCGGCTAATTCCTCAACCAAGGCTACAGAATAACGCTCTGCCCCACCCGCTTTTTTAGAGAAGATGCGATTCAAGACAGCAATCTTCAAGCTGCATCCTTTGCATTAATGCCCTTCGTTTCAGCTTCCTTCGCTTTAGTGTCTTCATAAGACGTGGCGATTTTTAACCAAAAAACGGGCAGCGACGTGCTACGCATCACGGGCACACGCGGTAGCGTTAGCATATTTGTAGCAGCGTGAACACGGCTGCGTGCTGTGGTCGTCGCCGTTTGGTAGTTGGCTTGCTTGGCCATGGTGCTGTGGCGTTCGTCAAATTTGCCATAGGGATAACAAAAATGGCTCACGGGCTTACCCAGCAAGGTTTGCAAAGTCGTTTTCGATGTGGCGATTTGCTTCCATGCAGCAATTTCACTCACCGACAGTAAATCAACGTGGTCTTGCGTATGCGCGCCCACTTCTTGGCCGCCGGCTTGCCATTGCAATAATTGATCAGCGGTCATCAAAGACGTTTGGGCAATGCCTATTCCCTCGTCCCACACATTCGTTTTGCCCAACAGGCCATCAACAACGTAGCAGGTTGAGGTGAAGCCGTGCTTTTGAAGCACTGGCAAAGCGTTGGTGAGATTGTTTAAGTAACCGTCGTCAAAGGTGATGCCAACCACTTTGCCTTGCTTTTCACCCTTGAGGTACGGCTGCAAATCCGTCATTGACAGGGCTTTGTAGCCCAACATTTTCAGCAAAGCCATTTGCCGCGCGAATGCGGCAGGCGAGACGTACAAACCGCGAAATGGTGCGCCTTTGGGTGGTGCCTTAGAAATTTGGTGATAGACCAAAATCGGAATCGGCGCAGGGTTGGCCGACACGTTGGGCTGGTACAAATCCGGTGGCAAACCATCTTCACCCATGTAGCATTCACTCACAGCAACACCACATCATATTGTTCTTGCCCCGCTGCACTCTCGCTTTGCAGCGAAATCGGCTTGGCGATAAAGTCGCTCAACTCCGCCAAATGCTGGCTTTCTTCGTCCAAAAACAACTCAATCACCTTGGGCGATGCAATGATGCGGAATTCGCGCGGGTTAAATTGGCGCGATTCACGCAAAATCTCCCGCAAAATATCGTACGCAATGCTGCGCGGCGTTTTCACAATGCCTTTGCCAGCGCACACGGCGCAGGGCTCGCACAGCATGTGGGCGAGTGATTCACGGGTGCGCTTACGCGTCATTTCTACCAAACCTAAGCTTGAAAAATCATTACAAGCCGTTTTCACCCTGTCCCGCGCCAAGTGCTTTTTGAATTCTGCCAACACAGCGTCGCGGTGCTCAGCACGCGTCATGTCAATAAAATCTAGCACCACAATGCCGCCTAAGTTACGCAGACGTAGCTGCCGCGCAATCGCGCCTGCGGCTTCTAAATTGGTCTTGAAAATCGTTTCGTCAAAATTGCGTGCGCCCACGTAGCCGCCAGTGTTCACGTCAACCGTCGTCATCGCTTCGGTTTGGTCTACGATGAGATAGCCGCCAGACTTCAAGTCAACCCGAGCGCCTAGCGCTTTGCCGATTTCATCGTCAATATTGAACAAGTCAAAAATCGGTCGCTCGCCTTTATAGTGTTGTAGTTTCGTCGCTGCAGCAGGCATGAATTCTTGACTGAATGCTATCAATTTTTCGTACTGCGATTGAGAATCCAAGCGAATGGACTGCGTTTGCTCAGACACCAAATCGCGCATCACCCGCTGTAGCAAATTCAAATCTTGGTGTACAACTGACTTAGGAGCTAGCTTTTTGGCAGCATCCTGAATGCGTCGCCAGGTTTTGCGCAAGTAGCTGATGTCTTCGGCCAGCTCGGCATCATTAGCTTCTTCCGCATTGGTGCGCAAAATATAACCACCCACATCATCTATGCCAGACGACGCTGGTGACGCTGCGGCCGTCGCTAAACTTTGCAGCCGATGTTTTAATTGCTTGCGCTGCTCCAAAGGAATTTTTTGCGACACGCCAATGTGTTTGTCTTGCGGCAAAAATACCAGCAATCGCCCAGATAGGCTGATCTGCGTTGACAGCCGCGCACCTTTTGTGCCGATCGGTTCTTTGATGACTTGCACCAGCAGCGTTTGCCCTTCAAAGACTTGTTTTTCAATCGGGGGCAGTTGTAAAGGCGCATCTGATTTTGTACTGGTTTTATCACTCGCGTCTGTATCAGCATGACGTAAATTGATGCTGCTGACCAAATCTGCCACATGCAAAAAAGCGGCACGCTCCAGCCCAATGTCGATAAACGCCGACTGCATACCTGGTAGCACCCGAGCCACTTTGCCTAAGTAAACATTACCGACAATGCCCCGCTCCAAGCTGCGCTCGACATGCATCTCTTGCACCGCACCGTTTTCGACGACGGCGACACGCGTTTCTTGGGGTGACCAGTTGATCAGTATTTCTTGCTGCATGTTTGAATTATGCCTTTGCAAACAAGCTTAATTCAATGCAAAAAACTTATTTAAAAGCTTATTTAAAAGCTTATTTAGAAGCTTACTTAGTTAAGCCAATTTGCCGTAACAACTGCGTCGTTTCAAACAACGGCAAACCCATGACGCCCGAATAACTCCCGTTGATCCGTTCAATCATCCCCGCCGCCATGCCCTGCACCCCGTAACTGCCTGCCTTGCCCATAGGTTCGCCGGTGGCTACGTAACGGGCAATCTGCGCCTTGCTTATGAGCGCAAACGTCACTTTGGACTCGCTCAAAGCCTGCAAGCGTTGCTTACCGCCTGCACCGTAAGCGATGGCAATCGATGTCAAAACGCGATGTGTCTTCCCCGACAACTCAGTCAACATCCGAGCCGCATCCGCTGCGTTCTTAGGCTTGCCGTAAATCACCCGTCCCATGCACACCGTGGTATCAGCACAAAGAATAGGCGCATTAGGCAAACATCGGTTTTTCATCCGAGCGACTGCTGCATCCAGCTTCAACCCCGTCACCCGCATCACATAAGCCTTAGGCGCTTCGTTTTTAAGCGCAATCTCAAGACTTTCTGCATCTTCAATCGCATTTTCAGCAGCATCAGCCACCAATATCTGATGCAAAACGCCGATTTGATCCAACAACTGGCTGCGACGTGGACTTTGGGAGGCTAGGTAGATATAGGGCTGGGCTTTAGAAGTCATGTCTCAAGACTTATTCTCTATGGTAGGGATGATTCGCATTGATCGACCAAGCGCGATACAGCTGCTCAATCAGCAAAACCCGCGCAAACGCATGCGGCAAGGTCAAATCGGACAAGCGAATCCGCTCATGTGCAGCTTTTTTGAATTCCGGGTCTAGACCATCGGGGCCGCCGATGACCAAGGCGACGTCAGAGGCTTCGAGCTGCCAGTTTTTGAGCTTGCCTGCCAGCGCCATCGTTGTCAGATTGCTGCCGCGCTCGTCTAGAGCGACGATGCGGGTGCCTTTTGGGATGACGGCTTCTATGCGTTCGCGTTCGGCTGCGTAGATGGTTTCAAGCGTTTTGGAACTGCGGGGCTCAGTTTTGACGGTTTTGACTTCGACTTTGAGCTCAAACGGGAAGCGTTTGGCGTAGTCGTCCCACGCGGTTTGCGCCCAATCAGGCATACTCTTACCGACGGCAACTACTATTATTTTCATAGCGGCTTAGGCAGTAAATACGCCGGCTAGAGGCATATTTATGATGATTTTAGAAATATTTAGAGGTTTTAAAAAGGATTTACGCCTTTTTAGCCGCTACTTTCTTGGCCGGGGCTTTTTTAGCTGCAACTTTCTTTGCAGGCGCTGCTGAAGTTGCTGTTTTTTCTGTGGTGGATTTAACGGCGACTTTTTTCGCGGCTGCTTTCTTAGCTGCCGGTGTTTTTGCTGCTATTTTCTTGGCCGCTGCTGCCTTGGTTGATTTGATAGCTGCTTCCTTCTTGATCGCCGCTTTGGACGGGAAGGCTTCTGCCACACCGGTTTTGGCGGCGTTGGAGCGTTTGAGCGTCATTGGCTTTTCAGCTTTGTCGCCTTTATCAATTTGAATCATGGCTTCTTGCGTTGCCGTGAGTTTCTTTGCTGGTGTCTTCTTGGCAGCTGATTTGACGGCTACTTTTTCAGAACCAAACTTCAAACGCACCGGGATATCGCCCCACAACTCTTCCAAATGATAGTAGCTGCGAATAGCGGGCTGCATGACGTGAACGACGGCGGAGCCGCAGTCGACGATGATCCATTCGCCGTTGTCTTCGCCCTCAACGCGGGGTTTGCCGAATCCGGCTTTATTGACCGCGTCGCGCACGCTCATAGCCAAAGCGCGGGTTTGGCGGTTGGATGTACCGGAGGCGATCATCACGCGCTCAAACAAAGCCGTTTGCTTTTCAGTGTCAAACACCACAATTTCTTGGGCTTTGACGTCTTCAAGTGCATCGACAATGACGCGTTGGAGTTTTTGGATGTCTTTTTTAGCAGCGCTGTCTGAAGTAGTTGTGGTCATGCGAGTGTTTTCTAATTAAATTATTGTAAAAATTACTTGTAGAGGCCATGCGCCTCAATATAGGCAGCGACCGCAGGGGGTAACAAATGGTTGACGGGTTTTTGGTGCAAAACCAGATCTCGAACGTCGGTGGCGCTCTCAGGCATGATTGGCAATTCGAGGTGAATCGCTCGGCAGTTGAGGCTATTCAAAGTAGATATATAACTTATATTACCCGTAGTATTTGAACGTTCGGCTACGCATATTATAGCGAGCTTGGCAATTTCACCAAAATGGCTCCAAGTTGGCAGCGCCGCAGCTTGGTCAGCGCCCATCACCAGGTAAAGCTGCGCCTCTGGGTTTTCCGCTTGTAGCTCGCGCAAAGTGTCCAAAGAATACGTCGGTCCTGTACGTAAAACCTCGCGCTGGTCAACCATCACCTTAGCGATACCGCCAAATGCCCGTTCAGCCATTTCAAGCCTGTGAAAGCCCAAGGTCAATTGCTGCGACTTGTGCCACGCATGACCCGTTGGAATAACGTGTAAGGCATTCAAACCGAGCTGCTCTACCGCAGCTTTTGCCAAAGCGACATGCGCGTTGTGCGGTGGGTCAAACGCGCCGCCGTACATGCCGATGCGTTTTTGCGTTGTAGGTTTTTGAGCGCTCAAAGCCACTCTCGCCTTGGCAAAAAGTCTGTGTACAGCTTGGCTTCTGGCGTACCTGCCTCAATCGGGCGTTGGTATGACCAACTCGCCAGCGGCGGCATGGACAGCAAAATTGACTCCGTACGCCCGCCCGACTGCAGCCCAAAGTGCGTGCCCCTGTCCCACACGAGGTTAAATTCAACATAACGACCACGGCGATAGAGCTGAAATTCGCGTTCGCGCTCTGTATAAGGCATATCTTTGCGGCGGTTGACGATGGGCAAATACGCGTCCAGCAAGGACGTGCCGACAGATTGCATCATTGCGGAACTCTGCTCAAAACCTAGCTCTGAAAAATCATCAAAAAACACACCACCCACGCCACGCTGTTCTTGCCGGTGTTTTAGGTAAAAATACTCATCGCACCAAGTTTTGAATTTTGGGTATTTGTCGTCGCCAAACGGCGCTAATGCAGTTTTGCAAGTTTGGTGGAAATGTACGGCGTCTTCTTCAAAACCGTAATACGGCGTCAAGTCCATACCGCCGCCAAACCAACAAACAGGGTCTTTTCCGGGCACAGTGGCCGCCAGCATCCGCACATTCATATGGACAGTTGGCGCATACGGGTTGCGCGGGTGAAAAACCAGCGACACGCCCATGGCTTCAAACGGTGCACCGGCCAGCTCTGGTCTATGCTGTGTGGCAGAGGGTGGCAGTTTCGCCCCGCGAACATGCGAAAAACCGCAACCCGCGCGCTCAAACACCTCACCACCTTCTAAGATTTGCGTGATGCCCTCTCCTTGCAAAGGCTCATCTGCCGCTTTTTTCCAGCGGTCGACGACAAAATTTTTGCTACTGTTGACCTCAAACGCACCAATGGCAGTAGTGATGCTGGTTTGCAGTGCTATCAGATAGTCTTTAACGACTTGTGGGGAACTAAGCGTTGAGTTTTGGGAAATCATTTTTAATGCGCCAATTAATGTACAACAGTGTCTTGGCGTGAAACTTTAGCGTCCAGTATTTGCACAGGCGCAGCCAACTCAGGATACAAGCCTTGTACGCCTTGGTAAATCGCCGCGATTCGCGCCATATCTTGCTTTTCGTTGCCAGTCAGCATCATGAAATCTGTGGCGCTGACTTCGCGTTTTTTGTAATCTAACTTAACGATGCACAAAGGCACATTGGATTGATAAGCAGTTCGGTAAAACCCACTGCGCCAACCGGGAATCAGCTTGCGCGTCCCCTCTGGCGCTAAGCCCAGCCACAAATACTTGTTCGATTTTTTATGTTCTTCAAAAATTTGCACCGCCTGCCCCACCACGCCGCCAGGTGCGGTGCGGTTGACAGGCACGCCACCAATCCAACGCATCCAAGCACCTAAAACAGGCACGTCAAACAGTTTGTCTTTGCCCCAAAACATCACCTGCACACCAACCGACCATTTCATCAACAGCATCACGGGGAAATCCCAATTGCTGGTGTGTGGATAGACGACGGCGACGCCTTGCAGCGAAGGAAAGCCCTCAAACTGCACCCGCCAGCCCATCAGTTTCAAGACGCGGCTGGCGAGCCAGCTGCCTTGGTACTGAAATGCGTGGGGTTTGGGAAAATCGCTCAAAACAGTCTCAAGATTTGATAGCTTTGTGCCCAATATCTTTGCGGTACTGCATACCTGCAAAACCGATATCTTGCGCAACTTCGTAAGCACGTTGCTGGGCACTTTTAACGCTTTCAGCCAAAGCTGTCACGCACAACACGCGACCGCCTGACGTCACTGTTTGACCGTCTTTAGCCGATGTGCCAGCGTGGAAGACCACCGCGTCATCACCGACCGATGAGTCTTTGGCTGGCAGACCGGTAATCACATCGCCCTTGCGCGGCGACATCGGGTATCCCTCTGCCGCGATGACCACGCCTAACGCTGTACGTCTATCCCACTCCAACTCAATTTTATCGAGTCTGCCGTGCGCTCCAGGCTCGGTCGCGGCCCACAACACATCGTAAAAATCAGATTTCAAACGCATCATGATGGGCTGCGTTTCTGGATCACCCATGCGGCAGTTGAACTCTAGGGTTTTGATCTGGCCTTTGTTGGGACCATCGGTTTCAATCATCAAACCCGCATACAAAAAGCCAGTAAATGGAATGCCGTCCTCCGCCATGCCTTTGATGGTCGGGAAAATCACCTCGCGCATGGCGCGGTTGTAGACGTCTGGGGTGACGATGGGCGCGGGTGAATATGCACCCATGCCACCGGTGTTGGGACCCAAATCACCATCCAGCAAACGCTTGTGGTCTTGCGACGTTGCCATCACCGCCACGTTTTTGCCATCGCACATAACAATGAAGCTGGCTTCTTCGCCCGTTAAAAACTGCTCAATGATGACGCGCGCGCCACCAGAGTTATGCGTCACACCCAAAGTGTTATCCACCAACATAAAGTCAATCGCCGCATGTGCTTCGGCAATATCCATCGCCACCACCACACCTTTGCCAGCCGCCAAGCCATCGGCTTTGACCACAATCGGTGCGCCCAACCTGTCCACAAACGCATGGGCTAGCGCTGGGTCGGTGAAGGTGTCGTAATCCGCAGTCGGAATACCGTGGCGGCGCATGAAGGCTTTGGAGAAGGCTTTGGAGCTTTCCAATTGCGCGGCTGCAGCAGTAGGGCCAAAAATGCGCATGCCCTTGCTGCGAAACAAATCCACAACTCCAGCTGCCAGTGGTTGCTCCGGGCCAACCAGTGTTAACGCTATATCATTTGTAGCTGCCCAGGCAAGTAATTCGCCGGGTTCGGTGATATTGATGTTCTCCATCCGGCTGTCCAAAGCCGTACCACCATTACCTGGTGCGACAAACACTTTGTGCACACGGTTAGATTGCGCCAGCTTCCAAGCCAGCGCATGCTCGCGCCCACCACCGCCTATGACCAGCACATTCACCAACGCATTTT
>JBEGUP010000005.1:0-18525 GCA_041178825.1 Pseudomonadota bacterium
CCAAATAATTCTGTAGATTGAGGACACAACCATGAGTTGGCTAGAAAAACTATTACCGCCCAAAATCCTTAAATCTGACCCTGCAGACCGGCGCAGTATCCCTGAAGGTTTGTGGATCAAATGCCCAAGCTGCGAAACGGTGCTGTACAAGACTGATTTGGAGCAGAGCCAGAACGTCTGCCCCAGCTGTAGCCACCATCTGCGCATAGGTGCGCGGGCGCGACTCAACCATTTCTTAGATGCTGAAGGCCGCTACGAAATCGGGCAAGAAGTTTTACCCGTGGACGCGCTCAAGTTCAAAGACAGCCGCAAATACCCCGAGCGCTTGAAAGAAGCGCTGGAAAATACGAACGAGACGGATGCGCTAGTCGTCATGGGTGGCTCTATTCAGAGCGTCAACGTGGTGGTAGCGTGCTTTGAGTTCGACTTCATGGGCGGCAGCATGGGCAGCGTGGTGGGCGAGCGCTTTGTGCGCGGCGTGCATACGGCTATTGAGCAAAAAGTGCCATTTATTTGCTTCACCGCCACTGGTGGCGCACGGATGCAGGAAGGCTTGCTGAGCTTGATGCAGATGGCTAAAACCAATGCATCACTCACCAAACTGGCGAAAAAAGGCCTTCCTTACATCAGCGTGCTGACTCGAAAAAAGGCCTTCCTTACATCAGCGTGCTGACTGACCCTACCATGGGCGGCGTGAGTGCGGGTTTTGCGTTTGTGGGCGATGTCGTGATTGCCGAACCCAAAGCATTGATTGGCTTTGCCGGACCACGGGTGATTGAATCTACCGTTCGCGTTACCCTGCCAACGGGCTTTCAGCGAGCAGAATTTTTACTGCAAAAGGGTGCGGTAGATTTCATTTCTGACCGACGTGAACTACGTAAAACGATTGCTAATGTGCTGGCGATGCTGCAAAAGCAAGCGGCTGACGCGGTCGTTTAATCTAGTTTTTGACGGACTGAAGACGTTCAACGAGTCCTTGCAAGGCTCGTTGAACCGTTAGGGCTCGAACCATGGTTCTGTCACCATCAAAGTGACAGAGCTCTGTGGTGGTTTGGCCATTCACACACCAGCCAATCCAAACCGTACCAACAGGTTTTTCCGCACTGCCGCCGGTTGGCCCAGCAACACCAGTCACAGCCACCGAAACTTGTGCGGCTGAATGTCTCACAGCACCTTGCGCCATGGCAGCAGCGACTTGCTCGCTGACAGCACCAAACTGCGAAATCAAAGCCGCATCTACACCCAGCATTTCAGTTTTAGCAGCGTTGGAGTAGGTGACAAAGCCTCGGTCAAACCACTGGCTGGAGCCCGCCAGGTCAGTACAAGCTGCGGCAATAAGCCCGCCAGTACAGCTTTCTGCTGTCGCTAGAAAGCACTGATTTTTAAGTGCCAAATCAGCCACTAGCCGGCATAATGACTGCCTGAGCAGCTCCTGATTTAATAGCAAATTATCCACTGTATTCATTGACTTAAAGCATTAACTTCAGATGACGCGCCAAAGAGCAATGACAAATACTGTGCAAAAGGCGGCGACCAAATCGTCGAACATGATGCCAAACCCGCCACGCGCACCAAAGCCTTTGAAGCTTTTGTCCGCCCAAGCCACAGGGCCGGGTTTAGCTGCATCAAAGTAACGAAACAGTGCAAAAGCGATCAATTGCCCCCAAAACCCGGTAGGTGAAACTAACCACAGCACCAGCCAGAAAGCGACGATTTCATCCCAAACAATGCAGCCAGGGTCTGCAACATCCATGTGTTTGGCGGTCACGGTGCATGCCCACCAGCCGATTAGGAGCGATGCGCCTATCAACAAAGCCCACAAACCATCAGTCATATGCGCTTGCAAGAGTAAAAACGTCAACCAAGCCCACGCCGTCCCCACTGTGCCTGGGGCGATACGGCTTAATCCAGCGCCAAAACCGAGTGCAATACATCTCGCAGGATGCGCCCACATGAATTTGGCATTTGGAAGCGATGCTAAGGGTAGTGGAACTAGGTTTTCAGTTGTCATGACGAATTCTCAAAGCGCATCAGTTTGATCAAGCTGGCATCGTCTTGCCCAGCCAAGCCATGAGCCAAAGCGCGTGCAAAAGTATCAGTCGTTAACTTGCCAAGCGGTGTTTTAAAACCCAGGGCTTGGGCTGCAGCAACCGCCAGTTTGGTATCTTTTGCCAGCAAAGTGGTGTGGGCACGTGGCTCGAAATCGTCGTCAATGGCGCGACGCATGCGGTCGTTGCCTATCCAACTTTGCCCGCTGGATTGCTGAATCACATTCAAAGTGGTTGTTAAATCCAAACCCATGCGCTCACTCAAAGCCATCACCTCAGCCGCACCTGCCAAGTTGATGCCAGCCAGCATGTTGTTGACCAGTTTGGTTCTAGCGCCATCGCCTGGCCGTTGGCTGATACGAAAAACCTGGTTGGACAGCGTTTGCAGCAAGGTTTGATGCAATCCAAACACCGCATCTGCACAAGCCACCATCAAGCTCATGCTGCCATCACGGGCTCTGGCAGGGC
Organism: Pseudomonadota bacterium; assembly: GCA_041178825.1. GTDB lineage: Bacteria > Pseudomonadota > Gammaproteobacteria > Burkholderiales > Burkholderiaceae_C > Aalborgiella. The sequence goes on from JBEGUP010000005.1 coordinate 2,517, forward strand.
CGCCAGACATGGGGGCATCAATGGTTTCAATCCCCAACGCAACAAGTTGGCGAGTGCACACTTCCACATCTTCTGGTGAAATCGTGGGGCACAGCATCACAACCTGCCCAGATTTCATGTATTGCGCTGCGCCGTTTTTGCCGAACAACACGTCTTGCGTTTGCTCACCATTCACCACACAAACGATTAACAAAGTGACTTTAGAAGCCATTTCAGCTGGCGAGGCATCAACCACAGCACCTTGTTGGGCTAAATGTTGCGTTTTAAAGGCGTTAATATCGCACACATGCACTGGCCAATCATGCGATAGCAAGTTCGCCGCCATCGCACCGCCCATATTGCCTACGCCGATGATGCCAACGGGATGCTTCAAGACTGCACCAATCGCTTGGATTTGCTCACTGACATCAAAATCCCAATACCCATGCCCAGTGTCACCATCGCTGTGCCACCATAGCTGATAAAGGGCAATGGCACGCCCACCACCGGCAAAATACCGCTGACCATGCCCATGTTGACAAAGGCGTAGGTGAAAAAAATCATGGTCACGCTGCCTGCCAGCAAGCGGGTGAACAGTGATGGTGCTTCAATGGCAATCATCAAGCCACGAATAATTAAAAACAAAAAACCAGAAATCAGTAATAAATTACCCAATAACCCGAATTCTTCTGAGAAGGCAGCAAAGATAAAGTCAGTCGTGCGCTCTGGAATAAACTCTAAATGCGTCTGCGTGCCCTGCATAAAGCCTTTACCAAAAATGCCGCCAGAGCCAATCGCAATCATGCCTTGCAAAATATGAAAGCCCTTGCCCAAAGGGTCTAAAGTCGGGTCAAGCAAGGTGCAAACACGCTGGCGTTGGTATTCATGCAGTACACGCCAATTGACACCATCGGCACACAAATCCGTCTCAAAAACAATCAAAAGAATCACGCCAACACCAGCTAGCAATATGGGCGGGACGATTAATTTCCAGCTCAAGCCAGCAAAAAAAATCACCGACAAGCCAGCGGCCATCACCAACAATGCCGTGCCCAAATCTGGCTGCTTCATGATTAACCCAGTAGGCACAGCAAGCAACAAGCCAGCCACCAAAAAGTCAAGCGGCCTGAGCTGACCTTCACGCTTTTGAAACCACCAAGCCAGCATCAACGGGGTTGCAATTTTCAAAATCTCGCTGGGCTGAATAATCACACCCAGATTGATCCAGCGCCTAGCGCCTTTTTTTGTAACACCAAATATGGCCACAGCAATCAGCAAGGTCACACCAACAACATAAATGGGTACAGCTAACTCCATCAAACGCTGCGGTGGTAGTTGCGCAACAACAAATATGACCGTCAGCGCAATCAACATATTGCGCAGATGGTCTATAAAACGAGAACCGTGGTCATAACCAGCTGAATACATGGCCAACAAACCTGCGCAAGCCAATAAACCCACGGCCAAGGCCAAGAAGCCGTCAAAACCCTTAAAGATGGGTGATATTTGCTGCCAAAGCGAGAATTTATTTAAGCTAGTTGCCATGGGCTAATTATCAACGGGTTTTTGCATGGGACAATGGCGTTTATGTACGCATTATTTGAAGAATCCGGTAAATTTTTAGCAGGTCGTGTGATGTCCACGACGGATGCCTCTGCCCAAATTGAGCTAGACAGCGGTAAGCGTGTCAAAGTGAAGATGGCGCATGTGATGGTGCAATTCGAAAAACCAGCACCTACAGAGCTGATTTCAGCGGCGCAAAAGATTCAATCAACCATTGACCCCGCCTTGGCTTGGGAGTTTTCGCCCGAGGATGAGTTTGGCTTTGCTGATTTAGCACGCGATTATTTCAATGACAAAGCCACGGTAGAACAGCAGGTAGCCGCCTTGTTTTGTCTGTTTGAAACCCCGCATTACTTCCGTCGTGCCGGTAAAGGCAGATTCAAAAAAGCGCCTAATGACATTGTGCAGCTTGCATTAGCCGCCATTGAAAAAAAGAAACAGCAATTAATTCAAATATCTGAATGGGCAGTATCTCTGGCTGAGGGCGCTTGTCCAGAACCAATTCGTGAGCAGTTATATAAAATATTATTCAAACCCGATAAGAATACTGCTGAATATAAAGCTGTTGTAGAGGCAGCTCGCAATACTAAATTACCCCCACTTGATTTATTGCAACAAGCTGGCGCAATATCATCACCGTATCAATTTCATTGGCAGCGGTTCTTATTTGATAATTTTCCTAAAGGCACGGCATTCCCCAATTTGCAAGCGCCTTTAGTCACGGATGCGTTACCTTTGGCGACAGTGGCTGCATTTTCAATTGATGACTCTCAAACCACAGAAATTGATGACGCTTTGTCCGTACAAGGGTTAGGGACAGGAAAAGTGATAGTCGGTATTCATATTGCAGCACCAGCACTGGCAATATTACCTAATAGCGATATTGACAAAGTAGCACGAGCACGATTATCTACCGTTTATATGCCGGGTAATAAAATTACCATGTTGCCTGATGCTGTGGTTCAAAACTATACTTTAGCTGAAGGTAAGAATTGCCCAGCGGTGTCCTTGTACGTGACTTTTGATGAATTGACATTTAATATTATTTCGACTGAATCTAAGATTGAGTCCGTCCCCATCCTTGCCAATCTGCGCCACGACACCTTGGAAAATTTGATTACCGAGGAGTGGTTGTTAAGTACAAATTTCAGAGCAATAAATGATCTGCAGCCAGCGTATTTACTGCCTGAGTCGCTATCATATTTATATCAATTAGCGCTTAATTTAAAGCAAAGACGCGAGGTTGTACGGGGTAAACCTGAGACTTTTAATCGCCCAGATTACAACTTCAAGTTAATTGACAAAAACAATACGGGCCCGCAAGGTGATGAAACCGTTGAAATCACCACCCGCAAACGCGGCTCTCCACTAGACTTAATCGTTGCAGAAGCGATGATATTGGCCAACAGTACTTGGGGACAATTATTATCTGAATATGGTGTTCCAGGTATTTACCGCAGCCAAGCGAGCTTAGCACCTGGCGTGAAAGTACGCATGGGAACAAAAGCTTTGCCACATGCAGGTATTGGCGTACCGAGTTATGCTTGGAGCACCTCGCCCTTGCGTCGCTACACCGATATGGTCAATCAGTGGCAAATCATCAGTTGCATTAAACACGGTAAAACAGCTTTATTAGCTGCTCCGTTTAAACCGAAGGATGCTGATTTATTTTCTATCATTTCAAATTTTGATAATACTTACAGCGCTTACAACCAATACCAGAATGGTATGGAGAGGTATTGGACGCTGAAATATTTACAACAAAATAATATTACCGAGTTAAATGCCACCTTATTTAAAGAAAATATGGTGCGCGCAGATGAACTGCCTTTGGTCTTGCCTGTGATGGGTGCGAATAACTTAGAGAGAAATACCAACGTAACCGTTAAGCTTGGCGATATTAATCTAATGACTTTGGATATTTCTGGAACTGTTATTGATATTCGTGCTTCAAATAATGCAACTAGCACTGTGAACACGGATGAAGATGACTCCGAGGAGGTCGGCACCTTAAGCATTGCCGTTGATATCGCTGATAGTGATGATGTCATTGAAGCATCACCGCAAGCAATGTTAGAGCTTACGGGAAAATAGCAATATGAACATCGCATCAAGTTTCAAAAAGGCCATCAAAGGTTTTAGCGCCATGCAAATTGCTTTGGCCGTGTCATTTGTAGTGCACGCTGTTCCCTTAACCATACGTTTCGTTGATCCTGAGAGTTTTAATCGTGTTTTTCAAGATACGCCTCTAGAGGTTATCTTAGTCAATTCCACGACAAACGAGAAGCCTGAAAAAGCGCAAGCCATTGCGCAAAGCTCTATGGCGGGTGGAGGTGATGCTGAAAGTGGTAGAGCGACGACATTTTTACCAGCTTCTGAACTTACTTCTATAGGTGACGCTGATACGGAGACACGGCAAAAGTTGGACAGTATGCAAGAGCAACAAGCTCAACTGTTAATTCAGCTTAAAAAACAATTAGCATTGCTGCCAATACCAGATAGAAGCGGTGCTCCCAGCACGCCCGAAGCCAAAGCCCAAGATGAAAAACGACGGCAGCTGAGCAAGCTTTTAGGGGAAATTGAAAAACGGATTACTCAGGAAAATGAACGACCAAAAAAACGTTACATTAGCCCGGCCACTCGCGAAGAAGTTTATGCCATCTATTACGACCAATTGCGTCAAAAGATAGAAGCTAGGGGAACAACTAATTTCCCCGAAGCTGCTGGCAAGAAATTATACGGTAAATTGACCATGATTTTGACGGTTAACCACGATGGTCAGATTTTGGCAACCGAGGTTATTGAAAGCTCCGGGAGTTTGACGCTTGATAGACGCGCCCAAGCCATTGCCAACAGCGCAGGGCCTTTTGGTGCTTTTAGCCCTGCTATGAGAAAAAAAGCCGATCAAATCGTGCTCGTCTCGCGTTTTAAATTTACACGCGATGAAGTTCTGGAAACCAAGCTGACGAATCGCTAAGTAACCAGTTGATCACTTCACACATGAAAAAGCTTTTCCGTCTTTTTTGCCTTTTAACCGTGTCGTTCATTGCGTTGCAGCTTTTCTTCTTAGTTAAAGTTGCTTTGATGGCTGTTATCGCACCTCAATCGACAAGTTTTCAACGCTCTGAAGCGTGGCGTATCGTGCTGAAATATGGAGAATTGCCATGGCGACAAGAATGGGTGAAAGACGTGAACATGTCTGCAGGCATCAAACAAGCGGTTATTGCTTCTGAAGATGGTGATTTTGTTAACCATGATGGTATTGAGTGGGAGGCGATTGAATCAGCTTGGTCTAAGAATGCAAAAGCGCAAGAGCGTGCAGAAAAAAGACTCGCTCGCGAAAAAGCCAGAAGTAAGCGACCAAATGCTGTCGCCGTTGAACGACCACCTAAAATCATAGGTGGCTCTACCATCACGCAGCAACTTGCCAAAAATCTGTTTCTTTCTGGAGAACGAAATTTTGTGCGAAAGGGTCAAGAGTTTGTCATCACGCAGTTTCTTGAGTTAACGCTTAGCAAGCGTCAAATTCTCAGCATTTATCTCAACAACGTTGAATGGGGCGAGGGTGTCTTTGGTGCAGAAGCAGCAGCACAGCATTACTTCAGAAAACCAGCCAAGCAACTCTCAAACTATGAGTCTGCTCGCTTGGCTGTGATGCTACCCAGACCCAAATTTTTCGAGAAATTATCTGGCTCTTCCTACTTAGCTGGTCGCGCATCTTCCATCGTCGCGCGTATGCCTGATGCTGAATTACCCGATTAACCTGAGAGCTAATTCATGCGAATCCTAGGCATCGATCCTGGCTTGCGAACGACTGGCTTTGGCGTGATTGACAAAGATGGTGCACAGCTAACTTATGTTGCCAGCGGTACTATTGATACAACGCATCTAGAAACAGGTAATTTACCGGCAAGATTAAAGGTTTTATTTGAAGGCATCAAAGAGGTCGTGCAACGCTACGAGCCTGATGAGTCTTCCGTAGAAATTGTGTTCGTTAACGTCAACCCTCAAGCAACGCTTTTGCTGGGACAAGCACGTGGCGCATGTATTTCCGCACTGGTGTCACTTGATTTATCCGTTTTTGAATACACGGCACTACAAATGAAACAAGCAGTCGTTGGCTATGGAAAAGCTGAAAAAACTCAAGTCCAAGAAATGGTAAAACGCCTTTTAAATTTGCCAACACTGCCAGGCAAAGATGCTGCTGATGCATTAGGTTTGGCAATTTCTCATGCCAATTCGAGCTATCTGTTAAGCAGTTTAGCAAAAACTGACATTTCGCTAAGAAAAAAATCTGCCATGTTTAAAGCGGGTAGAACGTACTAACAAGCTTGTTATTAAAGTCGTTCAAAAATCAAAATAGCGAAAAATATAAATGCAACAGCCAGCGTTGCTTTAATGGCAGTTAGTCCATATTTTTTGAATTTTGACTGCCCAGTTATTGCAAATGCAAAGAACAAGCATGCGCAAATGATGAGTGATACGAGTATGATCCAACGAAATAAATACATTGCTTTTCCTGTTTATCAGTTTTTGTCACCATGCCATCGATATCTCAGAGTAACCTGCCGGAGCATTAGATGCATCAGCAAAAGAAACTATTTCGTAAGCACCCTCTTGCGCTAATAATTTACGAAGTAGCTTGTTGTTCAGTGCATGACCAGATCTAAAGGCTTTGTAAAAGGTCAGTAACGGATGCCCGACCAGATGCAAATCACCCATAGCATCTAATATTTTGTGTTTTACAAATTCATCGTCATACCTAAGCCCATCTGCATTGATAACCTTGTAATCATCAATGACAATTGCATTATCCAAACCACCACCTAAAGCTAGACCATTCGCTCGCATCATTTCTACATCTTTAGTGAAACAAAACGTCCGTGCTCTAGATATATCTTTTGCGTAAGAGTTACGAGCAAAATCAAACTCAAATACTTGCCCAGTAGCGTTGACAGCAACATGTGAAAAGTCTATTTGAAAGTTTAATTTGTAACCATCATAAGGTTCAAATTTCGCCCACTTCAAGGAATCTCCCTCGCCTTCACTAACAACGACAGGTTCCAACACGCGAATGAATTTCTTAAGCGCTTTCTGCTTCTCTATGCCAGCACTCAGCAGCAAAAACACAAAGGAACTTGATGACCCATCCAAAATAGGCACTTCTTCACCATTAATATCAACAAGCAAGTTATCAATACCTAAACCAGCACATGCAGACATCAAGTGTTCAACCGTTTGGATTTTTGTACCAGCTTCAGAAATGGTAGAGGCCAAACGTGTGTCAGTTACTGCAATTGCTGAAGTCTGGATGCTTACAGGTTCCAGCATGTCAATACGTCTGAAAACTATGCCAGTGTCTGGCTTAGAAGGTCGCAAAGTTACATCAACCCTCTGCCCACTATGCAAGCCTACTCCCACCGCGCGAATCACAGATTTGATGGTTTGTTGTACTAGCATCTTGAAATTCAAATAGCCTGTCATTATTTCAATGACAGGCTATTTTTTTACTTTTTAACTTTATCTCGATTCGTGATACGGCTATCTTACTTGCTCAGCATTATTAATGCTAAATACTGATTAGTCAGCTTGCTTTCTCAAGAAAGCGGGAATATCAATATCTCCCATCCCACCGGAAGACAATGCATCAACTTTAGCTGACGCGCTGGTTCGATCTGGGTGACGTCCCAAATTACGAACATAGGCAGGCACGTCATAATTCGTTGCACTGGCTATTCCATGTGCGACATTCATGCTGCCAGTATCTAAGTCAATCGTCGGTGCATATGCCATGTTATCTGTACCATTACGAAGCACCTGCAGCGGAGGAGCCGCACGTTGTGCTTTCGCCTTGCTCAAACCGGTAGCAACAACAGTAACACGAATTTCGTCACCTAGATCTTCGTCATAAGCAGTACCATAAATGACGTGCGCATCAGGTGACGCATAAGCTCGAATTGTATTCATTGCCAACTTGGATTCACTCAATTTCAATGAACTCTTAGCAGCTGTAATAAGCACCAAAACACCTTTGGCTCCTGAAAGATCGATACCTTCTAACAGTGGGCAAGCAACTGCCTGCTCAGCAGCAATACGTGCGCGATCGGGTCCGCTTGCTAATGCAGAACCCATCATCGCCTTTCCATTCTCAGCCATCACTGTACGCACATCTTCAAAGTCTGGATTAACGTGTCCGCGAACATTGATAATCTCCGCAATCCCACCGACAGCATTTTTCAAAACATCGTTAGCATATGCAAAGGCCTCTTCTTGAGTAACGTCGTCACCGAGCACATCAATGAGTCTCTCGTTTAAAACGACGATTAAAGAATCGACATTTGCCTCTAACTCAGCCAAACCAGCGTCAGCATTGCTCATTCGCTTACCCCCCTCCCAATCAAAAGGTTTGGTAACCACACCGACTGTGAGAATGCCCATATCTTTAGCAATGCGCGCAATGACAGGTGCGGCCCCAGTACCTGTGCCTCCACCCATGCCCGCAGTGATAAATAGCATGTGAGCACCCTCGATGGATGCTCGGATATCTTGCTCTGCAATCTCTGCAGCTTCTCTTCCTTTTTCAGGTTTGCTTCCAGCGCCTAATCCTGTGATGCCTAACTGAATAGTCTTTGGTGCACCGCTTGTACTTAATGCTTGGGCATCTGTATTTGCACTAATAAATTCAACGCCTTGAACATTGCGTGAAATCATATGCTCAACAGCATTGCCACCACCACCACCAACACCAATCACTTTGATTTTAGTGCCCATATTGAATTCTTCAATTTCAATCATTTCGATAGCCATTTTGATACTCCTTAACGAATCGCAGTTGCTAAATATTTATTTTCTAAATCTTGTATTTTTTTATGTTCAACACCATCATCGGTGAGGGCTGCCACGAGCTAACCACATCATTCTTTTCATATTAAAAATTTCCTATTAGCCAGTCTTTTGCTCGGCTAAGTGTGTTTTTAATTGACCCATTATTATGACCAATTTTTATACCTCTCATGCGTGCCAAGCTCGCTTCCTCCAATAAACCCATCACAGTAGAGGCTCTAGCTTGTGAAACCATGTCTGACAAGTTTCCAGAATATTTAGGAACACCTCTCCTTACAGGTTTTAAGAAAATATCTTCGCCTAATTCAAGCATTCCAGGCATAACTGAGGCCCCCCCAGTTAAGACGATGCCAGAGGACAATACTTCTTCATAGCCTGTTTCACGGATAGCTTGTTGAACCAATGAAAATATCTCTTCGACACGAGGCTCTATGACTCCAGCCAACGCTTGCTTACTCAAACGTCGTGGACCTCGATCACCCAAACCTGGCACTTCCACTTCAGATTCAGGGTCAGTCAACAACTGTTTTGCGCAACCACTTTCCACCTTGATGTCTTCGGCATCTTTTGTCGGAGTACGAAGCGCCATTGCAATATCGCTAGTAATTAAATCACCAGCAATTGGGATAACGGCAGTGTGTCGGATTGCGCCCCCAGTAAATACGGCCACATCAGTAGTGCCAGCACCAATATCAACCAGCACGACCCCTAATTCTCGTTCGTCATTCGTAAGTACCGAGAGATTTGAAGCCATGGGATTGAGCATCAAATGCTCCACCTCTAAGCCGCAGCGATGGACGCATTTAATAATATTTTCGGCAGCGCTTTGAGCACCCGTCACTATGTGCACTTTAGCCTCTAAACGTATACCACTCATTCCAATTGGATCTTTCACATCCTGACCATCAATCACAAATTCTTGCGATTCAACCAATAGAAGTCGTTGATCATTAGAAATATTAATGGCGGTTGCTGTATCAAGGACACGTTTAACATCTGAGCGACTAACCTCTTTGTCTTTGATTGCAACCATGCCACTAGAATTGATACCCCGTATGTGACTGCCTGTTATGCCCGCATACACACGTCCAATTTTGCAATCCGCCATTAATTCAGCCTCCCTAAGCGCTTGCTGAATACTCTGTACGGTAGCATCAATATTAACAACCACGCCACGCTTCAAGCCGTTACTTGACGATACACCAAAACCAGCAATTTTAAGTAATCCGCTTGGCAAAACCTCAGCCACAACGACCATGATCTTGGATGTGCCAATGTCCAAACCTACGACTAAATCTTTGTATTCTTTTGCCATGTTTTTTTACTTTTTTAGTGTTGCATTTCCAGCAGTTAAATCCAAAGTGCCAACGCCATGCATGCGTATGGCGTATCCATCTGAATGACGTAAATCGATATATTGAATATCTATCGACTTCTTATTTAATCTAGTCAACATTTGCTCAGCGCCTGTAGAAAACTTACTAACGCGATCAATTACATCAACCACACCTCCTCGGCCTAACTCAATATGTGCGCCGCCCTCTAAAGTCGCGATCCAACTTCCACGTGGGTTAAGCTCTAATATCTTTAATTTCTGTTTCAATGGACTCATAGCAGTCCAAACATTTTTGTACATATCCAACATGTATTTACCATGCCCTTCAGGCCCTATCAATTGGGGCATCTGGTCATGCTCATCATCCTCACTGTTTGCCTCAAATATGACGCCGTTCTCATCCACCAATTTCATGTCTTCACGCGCACCCCATATCGCCTTAGATTTGTACTCAGAAAACCGGACCTCAATCTGATCTGGATAGACACGCTTCACAACAGCTTGCCTTACCCAAGGCATAGTTTCAAATATTTTTTTTGTTTTAACCAAATTAATGCTATAGAAATTTCCATCGACATTTGAAATCACTTTATTTTTTATAGAAGAAACATCACTATGAAATATATCGCCTTTGATTGTTATAGCGTTTAAGCTTTTAATGCTGTTTTTAAAAATGTATTGAAAACCACACAAAATAACTAAAACCAAAAAAACAGAAAACAATACATTCGACAATCCATTGATGAGTTTGATATCCAATGGTATTTCCACAAAATTATCAATCTTTTTCATTGCTTCAAATATTTAGATTTATATTGTAAATATTTTGATAATCTAAAGACGCATTAGCAAGAATTTGCAAACATAATTCCTCAAAATTAAGACCATAATGTATTGCCGACATTGGAGACAGAGAGTGCCCAGTCATTCCTGGAGCTGTATTAATTTCCAACAAATATGGCCTTCTAGTTGCACTATCAATCATGACATCAACACGACCCCAACCACGTGCATTTATTGCAGAAAAAGCTTTTACAACCAAAGCTTGAATGTGCCTTTCTTCACCTTCTGGTAATTCGCATGGGATGATATATTTTGTATCATTTGTAAAATATTTATTTTTATAATCATACTTACCACTTGGAGCGACAATTTTTATAATTGGCAACGCTCGAACAGTTTCTTCATTTGCCTTTTGACTTAGATCGCTATTTTTCAAGTTTGACGCAAAATCTAAAACGGTACAAGTCACTTCATCACCACTAATAAATTGCTCACAAATAATTTTTGAATCCTGCATAGCTGCCAAGTTAAATGCGGCCTCACATTGTTCAATATTCGTTACCTTTGTAATACCTATTGACGACCCCTCTAGCGCGGGTTTGACGATCATAGGGTTACCTAATCTATTAAATGCATCACGCGTCTCATGAATAGTAGATACCTCTAACCAAGATGGCGTGGGCAACCCAACAGCTTGCCAAATAATTTTTGTCATGATCTTGTTCATGGCAATACTGGAAGTCATCACACCCGAACCCGTGTAAGGAATACCTAGAACCTCCAAGACACCTTGGATAGTTCCGTCCTCACCATAGCGTCCATGTAGTGCAATAAAACAACGATCGAAATTTTCACTTTTAAGTTTTAACAACTCTTTTTCAGCTGGGTCGAACGCATGTGCATCAATCCCGTTTGCTAGCAAAGCTTTTAATACGGCCTCGCCAGACATCAATGAAATGTTACGCTCCGCAGAGCGTCCACCCATCAATACTGCAACTTTACCGAATGACATTTTTTTAACTAATGACTGGCTCATTTTGATACGTTCGTCTTGTTTTCCAAAGAATTGGCTTGTTGTACAGCATTCACAATACTTCTAGGTGTCGCACTGATTGAGCCTGCTCCCATACACAAAACAACGTCGCCATCTTTGGCGTTGTTTATTATTTCTGCAGTCATATTTTGTATATCATCTACAAATATAGGCTCTATGCTGCCGTTCAAACGGATGGCTCGACATAGCGAGCGACTGTCAGCGCCGACAATTTTTTGCTCGCCTGCTGCATAGACTTCTGAAAGTAATATCACATCTACAGATGCCATGACTTTGATAAAGTCCTCAAAACAATCTCGTGTTCTACTATATCTATGTGGTTGAAAAGCTAGCAGCAGTCGCCGTCCAGGATAAGCGCCTCTGGCAGCATCTATGGTTGCTTTCATTTCGACTGGGTGATGACCATAATCATCAATCAGTGTGTATGTGCCACCGGTTTTTGATGTTATTTCGCCATATTTTTGAAATCTTCGATCAACACCTTTAAATTGCGAAAGCGCTTTTTGAATTGAATCAGGTTTAATTTCCAACTCCAACGCAACGGCAATTGCCGCAAGGGCATTTTTGACATTGTGCAAGCCTGGCAGATTTAACTCAATAGCAAAAGTATGCAACTTATCGGCATCTTTTAATTGCACATTAAAATTCATAGCTCCATTTTTAGCCACGATGTCAACCGCACGAACTTGGGCCGCTTCTGCTAAGCCATATGTAACGACCGGTCTAGCGATTGAAGGAATAATTTCGCAGACAGCAACATCATCTACACAGACGATCGCCGCACCGTAGAATGGCATACGATGCAAAAACTCTACGAACGAGGTTTTCAGTTTTTGAAAATCATGGCCATAGGTTTCCATATGGTCCTCATCAATATTCGTAACTACTGCCATGACTGGCAATAGGTTCAAAAAGGACGCATCTGACTCGTCTGCTTCGACGACAATATACTCACCACTTCCTAACTTTGCATTAGCATCAGCACTGTTTAGACGCCCTCCGATCACAAAAGTGGGATCAAGCCCGGCTTCAGCTAAAACACTTGCGACTAAGCTTGTTGTGGTAGTTTTACCATGCGTTCCAGCAATAGCGATTCCTTGCTTCATTCGCATAAGTTCAGCCAACATTACCGCTCGTGGAACAACTGGAATATTACGACATTTGGCTTCCACAACTTCAGGGTTGTCTGCTTTCACTGCAGATGAAATAACCACCACATCTACATTTTCCAAGTTACTTGCGACATGTCCAATATATGTCTTGATACCAAACTGGGATAATCTACGCAAGATTACGCTGTCAGTGATATCAGAACCACTCACTTTGTAATTCAAATTTTGCAACACCTCTGCGATGCCCGACATGCCGACGCCACCTATACCAATAAAATGTATGCGATTCACAGCGTGTTTCATTTAATCAATTCCTCGCAGGCATCAACAATTTTATTTACCGTATTTGGCAAAAACATTTTTTTTGCTTCTTTGGCAATTTCTAACAAGATATTTCGATCCATTTTCAGTATTTCAGTTGCTAATTTTTGTGGCGTCAATTCACTTTGCGACAACAACCAAGCCGCATTATTTTTGACTAAATACATTGCATTTTTTGTTTGATGATCATCTACAGCTGAAGGTAAAGGAACAAACATAGCTGCGGCACCAACTGCTGCGATCTCTGTGACTGTACTCGCGCCTGCTCTGCAGATAATCAAATCCGCATCCGCAAAAGCTTTTGCCATATCGTCAATAAATGGCATCACATTTGCCTTTATATTTAAGCTTTCATATAAATTTTTGAGAGCAGCAAATTGATGCTCGCCGCTTTGATGTGTGATATCAGGTCGATTGCTCAAATCAATCAGCTTCATCGCTTGCGGAACAGTCTCGTTCAAGAACTTTGCCCCCAAGCTTCCACCAATAATTAATACTCGCAAGGGTCCTTTCCGATTATCGAAACGAACGACAGGCTCGACGATATTGCTGAACTCACAACGTAACGGGTTACCAGTAACAACCGCCTTTTTCAGCACATTAGGAAAAGCTGTATAGACGTTCTTGGTCAGACTGGCCAAAACTTTATTACTTAAACCAATGATAGAGTTTTGCTCATGAATGGCTAACTGTTTACCCATACATTTAGCAGCCAAACCAGCAGGTAAGGTTACATAGCCACCAAAACCTATCACCAAATTTGGCTTATTTTTAGCAATAATAAAACCACATTCAATACTGGCTTTGATGAGCTTGAAGGGCATGAGTAACCAACTCGCGATCCCCTTTCCTCTTATACCTCTAAAGTCAATGCCATCAAGATGAAAATTTTGCTCCTTAACGAGTCGATTTTCCATGCCGCTCATGGTACCTAACCAAGATATATCCCACCCTTTATCGCGCAATGCTTCTGCAATTGCCAACCCAGGGAATATGTGTCCGCCAGTACCTGCAGCAGCGATGATAGCGCGCTTGTTCGTTGGTGAATTCGTGGCGCTCACTCTCTTCCTCCACGCATTAGTAGTTTATTTTCATAATCAATGCGCAAGACAATTGCTAATGCCAAAGCATTGAATAAAACCGCTGTGCCGCCATAGCTCATTAAAGGCAAGGTAAGCCCCTTTGTTGGCAATGCACCCAAATTAACACCAATGTTGATAAATGCTTGAAAACCTAACCAAATAGCGACACCTTGAGCAACCAGTCCTGGAAAGAGCCGATCCAAAGCAATCGCTTGTCGACCTATGTGCATGATTCTTCGTGTAAGCCATAAAAACAATCCAATAACGATAGCAACACCCACAAGTCCAAATTCTTCACCAATAACAGCTAATAAAAAGTCGGTATGCGCTTCAGGTAACCAGTGCAATTTTTCAATGCTGCCACCAAGTCCAACTCCAAATATCTCGCCTCGTCCAAAAGCGATGAGTGAATGTGATAGCTGATAGCCTTTACCCAAAGTATGCTCTGCATTCCACGGATCCAAATACGCAAAAATTCTTTCTCTACGCCATTCACTAGTAGCAATCATGGTGCCAAATGCAAACACGATCAACGCTGCGATCACAAAAAACATTCTCGCATTTACACCGCCTAAAAATAGAATTCCCATCGCTATCACAGCGATGACCATGAATGCTCCCATGTCTGGCTCTGCCAACAATAATAAACCAACGACTAGTACAGCAATGCCGATGGGAATAACGGCAACAAAAAACCGTTCTTTAATATCCATCTTCCTTACCATGTAGTCAGCTACATAGAGCAGCATGGCAAATTTTGAAAATTCGGAGGGTTGGAAGCTTATGAAACCCAAAGGTATCCAGCGCCGCGCACCATTTACTACGCGTCCCACCTGCGGTATCAAAACAGCAATCAGCAGTAACAGTGAAACAACAAACAACCATGGCGCAATTTTTTCCCATAAGTCCAATGGAACCTGAAATGCGACCACACTCACAATACAAGCCAAACCTATAAATAAGGCATGTCTATAAACGAAATAGGTGCCAGTTAAATTTGCAAACCTTGGATTGTCTGGCATTGCTACAGAAGCAGAATAAACCATCACCATGCCAAAAACAAGTAGTACAAAAATAACCCAAATCAACGTCATATCCAGTTTAAAGGAGACATTGGCATCAAATTGATTAACCAAGCTATTTGGATACGTCCTTGTTTCGGACATATTAATATTCAGTAAACCCAGCATCGGCTGCAGCAGACGCAGTTTTAGCAAATTTTGGAACATCGCCGTCATAGCGCCACTGCGCCCTTCAACTCTTGTGCGTGTCGATCAAACAGTTCCAAAACTTGCTCACGAAATTCTCGACCACGATGTTCATAATTATCAAACATATCCAAGCTTGAACATGCTGGTGACAAAAGCACAGCATCGCCATTTTGAGAGAATTTTTCAGCCGCTATTGCAGCTTGCACCATAGAGTCAACTGATGCTTTAGGTATATCGACATTTTTTAACGCATCATTAATGATGGCTTTATCTTTGCCAATAAAGACAACAGCTCGCACAAACTTGCTTACGACTTCTAAAAGGGGTGAAAAGTCTTGTCCCTTACCGTCCCCACCTAAGATCACGACAATTTTTCGACCGATGCCCAGTCCTGAAATGGCTGCAACAGTCGCACCAACATTTGTACCTTTACTGTCATCGAAATACTCAACCCCATTGAGAATACCAATAGATTCAACGCGATGCGGTTCTCCTTTGTATTCGCGCAAACCATACAACACGCGAGAAATACTACAACCGATAGATTCAACCAAAGTCAGTGCAGCCAGCGCATTCAGCATATTGTGCTGACCACGTAACTGCAATGCATCTGCAGGTATAAGCCTTTGCACATTCAACTCTAACGTTGGCTCGATCAATGAACGCTGTTTTTTTATAACAATGTCTTCGAGGCTGGTAGCACGAACCAACCAAGTCATGCCGTT
>JBEGUP010000006.1:0-18260 GCA_041178825.1 Pseudomonadota bacterium
TGCTACGTATTAAATAGCAGGGTTTCTATAACCGGTAAGGGTTTGTTTGGTGGCCTGGACTGGAATCGAACCAGTGACACGCGGATTTTCAATCCGCTGCTCTACCAACTGAGCTACCGGGCCTGAGCCTCAGATTATAGCAGTCTTAGAGGCAATTAATTGCCGCCGCGCTTGCTCCGTGTGAGATCTACGCCAAGTTGCTTCAATTTTCTATACAAATGGGTACGTTCTAAGCCGGTTTTTTCGGCAATTCGGGTCATGGAACCGCCTTCTTTGGCTAGATGAAACTCGAAATAGGCTTTTTCGAATTCATCGCGCGCGTCACGCAACGGTTTGTCTAGATTAAAAGATTGGTTAGCTACTGGGCCTGTATCTACGGCACGAGCTAGCATTTGACCGCCAGTCATGGAGTTTTCTAAGGTTAATTCACCCATGTGCTGCCGCACGACGACATTAGGAACTTTGCTAGTTTCACGTGCTAAACCGCTTTCAACCGCTTTGAGCAATTTTTGCAGGGTGATTGGTTTTTCTAGAAATGCTTGCGCGCCAATTTTGGTGGCTTCGACTGCTGTTTCAACAGTAGCGTGACCACTCATCATGATGACGGGCATGTTCAGTTGACCTGCGCCCACCCATTCTTTTAAAAGGGTAACACCATCAGTGTCTGGCATCCAAATATCTAATAAGACTAAGTCTGGTTTGCTGCGGTTGCGAGCCAAACGCGCCTGGCTTGCGTTTTCTGCAAGTTCAACCGTATGGCCTTCGTCATTGAGGATTTCCCATAGAAGATCGCGAATGCCTAGCTCGTCATCGACCACCAATATATTTGCCATTTGCCATTTTGAATTTTTATTGTGTGCAGTTATTTTTAAAAGTAAAAATCAGCCCGCTATTACAGCTGGAGCAGAGTCTACCGTAAATGATAACGAAACTTGAGCCCCTTGTGCGACTCCATCTGTAACACGATTTGAGATATCGATGCGTGCATTGTGCTCGTCTGCTATCTTTTTTACAACGGCCAAGCCCAAGCCTGTGCCGTGGCTTTTACTCGTTACGTAGGGTTCAAAGGCTCGTTTTAAGATGTATTCAGGGAAGCCAGCCCCTGTGTCTGAAATAACCAGCCGCACACGCTGGGTTTCTGCGTTCCATTGCGTTGCAATGGTGACCTGTTTATTTGGTGACAAATCTGTAGCATCTACAGCATTTTGTAACAAATTATGAATCACTTGGCGCAATTGTTGTGCGTCTCCCATGATGGCGGGGCATTGCAGATCAAACAGGGGCGTTATTGTTGCCAAGCCGTGTTTGGCTTTTCCCAGTTGCCCCTCTTCAGCGCCGTAGAGTTGCAAAATATCGCCAGCCAACGCATTTAAATCGACTGGCTTCAACTCTGCAGCAGGTAAACGTGCATAGTCTCTGAATTCATTCACCAAGCGCTTCATGGCATCAACCTGATCAACAATAGTTTTGACCGATTTGGTAACTACCGCTTGCTCTGACTGCTCTAACTTTCCGGCTAGTTTCTTTTCTAAACGTTGTGCCGAGAGCTGTATGGGAGTAAGCGGATTTTTAATTTCGTGCGCCAATCTCCTTGCCACATCCCCCCATGCTTGTGCGCGCTGTGAAGAGACGATTTCAGAAATGTCGTCAAACACCAGTAGTCGCAGTGGTTCTTTAGCTTTGCCAGCGCTAGCATTTAAATTGAAGTTTTCACCTGGTAGCTCAGCACCACGAGCGATTAAATTGATGACATGTTGCGTGGTGTAAGGAGACGAAAGTGCTGTCGTACTTTGCTCACTGGCATTGTCGTTGTTAGATTGCAGGTTAAGCACATAAGATTGCTGCCAATGGTCGAGATTATGTAATTTACGCTCACTCAGATAAGCATCAAATTGCGATTGAATACCAACTGCAAATGCCTCAAATCCTGTAATTTTGGACAAGGGCTCACCTATGTACTGATGCAAAGAGGATCGCAAAATTCGAGCTGCTCCTGGGTTGAACGATTGAATCGCTCCTTTGACATCCAACACGATGACGCCTGAGGTTAGGTTATCCAAGATGACTTGCAAATTTTCGCGAGCGGTATTGACTTGTAACATACTGCTATCTACAGCAGCCCTAGCATCAAATAGCTGCTGCGTCATATCAGCAAAAGACCGCGTCAAGCCACCTAGCTCATCCTTGCTTTTTAAGACAGCTTTAGGCGTCAAATCACCTGCCGCAACCTGACGCACGCCGTCTGCCAACAAGAGTAATGGAGATGCAAGTTGTGCGCCCAAAAATACCGCCAATAAAACAGCAGTGAATACAGCTAGAAACAGGCTTAAGGTCAGTGTCGCAATATACATGCGCTTCAAACCACCGCGTGCTAAAGCTCTGTTTTGATACTCACGATTAGCCTCGGTGACCGCCAATGCGTTTGCCACCAATGTGGGGGATAGCAGTTGCGTCACTTGCAAATAGCGCGGCTCGGAGGATATACCCAGGCCACCAGCTTGTACTACAGCAATCACCTTGATTTTTACGGCTGCAGGAGCTGTGGTTGAACCAGAAGCTGCCTCGTCAAGACCATCTAAACTTACAATTTGACGTTGTAGCTTTGCTGTACGCAGCTGTTGTTGCGTCGGTCGCTCTGGGTTGATTTGGTAACGAGATGCTCCTGCACTGCCTAAAAGTTGCCCAGTGGATGCCCATAAGAAAATATCCTGCGCTGAGAGTTGCTCTCGAATGCGATCCAACTCTAATGAAGCTGCAACATCAGACATCTCTGAAAGCCGTCTAGCGGCCACAGCGGAGTTGTTGCTAAGTTCTGTAGACAGTACATCAATCGTGACGCGCCCCAAATTCAAACCAGCATCAAGGGCTGCCTCCACTTTGACATCAAACCAGCTCTCTATAGAACGTGAAACAAATTGATAGGAGACAACATAAATCAAAACCCCAGGCGCAAAACCAACCAGCGCAAATATCAAGGCTAATTTGACTAACAGTTGGCTGCCAAATCTACCTTGCCGCAAACGAACAAGCAAACGGATGGCCAACCCAATAATTAACAACAACAACGCAGAAGCAACAACCGTGTTAACAATCAGGAGTTGCCCATACGTAT
This sequence comes from Pseudomonadota bacterium, assembly GCA_041178825.1. GTDB lineage: Bacteria > Pseudomonadota > Gammaproteobacteria > Burkholderiales > Burkholderiaceae_C > Aalborgiella. The sequence goes on from JBEGUP010000006.1 coordinate 3,113, forward strand.
CTTCATATTGTGCGCGGTTGTTGGTAGATATAGTCAGCAGGAAGAGCAGCGCCAAGCCCATGAGCACCATGGCGGCGGCACCAATGCCAAGCAGCCAACGAAGTTGGCGCGATTTCGACAGGTTTGGATCCAAACCCATGAGCATTAGCAATTTGCTCACTTGCTAGCCTCGGAAGCAAATCGAATACTTTTTGATGTCGATATATTCCAATCGTTTTGTCCAATCAAACCAATTTGAAAGGGGCGTGGAAGCTGCGAAATATCTAATTTGAAACTCAATTCAATCGTGTGAAGAGTATCAGGATCTAGCTCCGCCAACTCAACAATTCGCCAACGACTGATGCGTTGCACTTTTGATAGGGCTTCGGGCAAAGTGTCGAAATATTGAGGCAGTCCACCGCCCAGGCCACTGCCATTACTACCCGAGCTATTGGAAACATTCAAACGCCACCGCCGCGTTAATGGCTGGTAGGCAAGGCGAATTTGACGTGTAGCAACAGCTAGTTTTTTATCATACCAATACCAACGGTCACGCCTAACCTCGGCCTCAGCAACAAAAAACAAAGGGATTCCTTTGAGCAGAACGTCTTGAATAGGTGTCGGCAGGTCAAAGGTGAGCTGCGCATTTAAAAAAATGCCACCATCAGCACGTTCAACTTGAAGAGTACTTATGCTTGCTGGTGCTGTACCTTCTGAACTTGCGGCATAAACCAATGGTGCGGCCACGAACGCAGCGATAACAAACGCAATCAGGTATCGCAGCAGCATATTGACTTGCTTAAGTAGATTGTTTTTCAAAAAGTGCGTAAAAAAATCCATCATGATTTGTCAGTTCATTGTCGGCGACAACGTCTTTTTTTGCATTATTTTTGGGAATCAAATGACCCGGCGATGCAAGAAGTCGTGCATTTTTGTTGTTTGAAGTAAACAGTGCAACTTGATCTTGCCCTTCCGCTTTAAAAACTGAGCAGGTGCAATACAGCAATCTACCACCAGGTTTAACCAAATTCCAAAGCGAGCTCAATAAGTGCCTTTGAATTTCTGCCAGTTGAGCGATGTCGGTTTCACGGCGCAACCAACGAATATCTGGATGGCGGCGCACAATCCCCGATGCCGTGCAAGGTGCATCTAACAAAATGGCGTCAAATAGCCCGTCTTTTTTTGGGTCAAACCAAGTATCTAGCTCTGCAGCATCCGCCACTTTGACTTTTGCATTTAAACCAACGCGATTCAAATTTTGATGAATCAAGTCACAACGCGCGGCATCTATATCCAACGCAACAACTTCACAATCAGCAATTTCAAGCAAGTGCGCCGTTTTGCCGCCAGGTGCAGCACATGCGTCCAAAATGCGTGATTTCGAGTTTAGATTCATGCCGTTCAACAGCAATGGTGCAGCAAGCTGCGCTGCGGCATCTTGAACCGAAACCATGCCATTATCGAATCCTAAAATCTCATGAACAGGAATAGCTTTGCTAAAACTAACGCCAAATTCTCCCACTTGCTTCACCACAGTATTTGCTGCATTATTAATAGCATCGCAGGCAATTAAATATTCGGCCACACTAGATTTTTTAGTGTTTACGCGCAATGACAAAGGTGCATGCGTATTATTTGACTGTAATATCACTTGCCAAGCATTAGGGTGGTCAATTTTGAGACGCTTTATCCACCACTGTGGGTGATTCCATTGCCCTACGGGATGCATCAACGCCTTTTGCATTAAAGTTTCTTTTTCACGCAAAAATCGACGTAAACAGGCGTTTATAAAACTACTGGACGCATTGGTGTTAGGGTGACGTTTAGCTGCCTCAACAGCCTGATCAACCAAAGTAAAAGCTTCGTAGTGCAAACCTGCATTTTCGCCACACAAAATTGCTAACGCAACGCATAACAAGGCATCTGCCTGGGGTGGCGGGGCACGCTTAACCAAATTACTTTTGATGATTTCAGCCATTCCCAGCCAACGCCACACATGGAAACTGAGCGCTTGCACGCCAGGGCGTAAGCTGGCATCAACCTGCTTTAAAGCACTTGTACCCGACTCGCCTGTACGAACCGCTTGCAAGACGCTTGCTGTACTTTGCAACTGCCGCCATAAAGAAATTTGAGCTGGTGCTTTTTTTAGTGTTTCAGATGGTGCTTGCAAGGTCATGTCGTTTTGTCGTCACTGTGTTTGACTGGCTTAAAGCCGAATACCGCTGCCAATAAAGATGCTGGGAATTGCTTGATAGCTTGGTTATATTGAGAAATCGCCAGCGCATTGGTATCTTTAACCGAAGCTACGGCTCGCATACGCACCATTCGGTTATAGGCACCTACGATCCAGCAGATGCAAATCGTAAAAAAACTAACCCAAAGCGTGGTTTTAAGCATAGTCGAATCCGTCATAGCATCTCAACATCAGTGGCACAGTAAAAACGCCCCAAAACCGTTTAACGATCATGGGGCGTCCTGTATCACACCTGAAGTTGATATTTCAGAAAATATTACTCAGTAGCAGCGTTTTCCGTATTACCCACTTCAGCTGAAGCCTCATCGTTAGCGCCTTCAGCCATTCCATCCCGTTCTTCCGCTTCAGCTTGGGCAATCGCTTGACGCTCAATATCGTCCATCTGTTCTTTCGCTTTACGTGCTTGGTGATAAGCCAAACCTGTACCAGCTGGGATCAAACGGCCAACAATCACATTTTCTTTCAAGCCACGCAAAGGATCGCGCTTACCCATGATGGCCGCTTCCGTCAACACACGAGTCGTCTCTTGGAATGAAGCCGCGCTGATGAAACTATCCGTAGACAACGACGCTTTAGTAATACCCAGCAATAAGTTTGAGAACGTTGCGGGCAATTTGCCTTCCGCACGCAGGGCATCGTTGGTGTTCAACATTGCTGCGCGCTCAACTTGCTCACCATTGATGTAGCTTGAGTCACCTGCATTCTCAACAACAACGCGACGCAACATTTGGCGCACGATCACTTCAATGTGCTTGTCATTGATTTTCACGCCTTGCAAGCGATACACGTCCTGCACTTCATCAACAATATAACGAGCCAACTCTTCGCTGCCTAACAATCGCAAAATATCCTGCGGATCAGCTGGGCCGTCCACGATGCTTTCGCCTTTGTTAACCACTTGACCTTCGTGCACCAAAATGTTTTTCTCTTTCGGCACGAGATCTTCCCAAACTTTACCGTCTGGATCCGTGATTTGCATACGGATTTTGCCTTTGGTTTCTTTACCAAACGACACAGTACCAGTCATTTCTGCCAAGGTACCCTTATCTTTTGGTGTGCGCGCCTCGAATAGCTCAGCAACGCGCGGTAGACCACCGGTAATATCGCGGGTTTTTTGACCTTCAATTGGGATACGTGCCAGCACTTCACCAGGCCCCACATCTTGACCATCGCGCACTTGAATCAAGGATCCGACTGGGAAGCCAATCGTCACTGAATGGTCTGTACCTGGAATCTTCACTTCGTTACCAGTAGCGTCAATCAGTTTGACTTGAGGACGAACAACTTTAGCTGCACCGCGACGTTTCGGATCAATGACCACCATGGTGGACAAGCCAGTTACCTCATCGAGCTGCTTAGCAACAGTCAAACCTTCTTCAACGTTTTCAAACTTAGATTGACCAGCAAATTCAGTGATGATAGGACGTGTTAATGGATCCCAGTTGGCCAAGATAACGCCTGATTTGATTTTGTCATCCGCCTTTACCGCCAAGGTTGCACCATAGGGTACTTTATGACGTTCACGCTCACGCCCATGTTCGTCGTGTATAACAATCTCACCCGAGCGAGAAATGACAACCAACTCTTTCTTGCTGTTTGTCACATAACGCATAGTAGCGTTAAAACCGACAACACCATTTGATTTGGCTTCAACACTTGATGCAATTGCTGCACGTGATGCAGCACCACCGATGTGGAAGGTACGCATAGTCAACTGGGTGCCAGGCTCGCCAATAGATTGCGCGGCAATCACACCAACCGCCTCACCGCCATTAATCAAACCACCGCGCCCTAAGTCACGACCATAACAAGTTGCACAAATACCAAATCGAGTTTCGCATGTCAGCGCTGTACGCACTTTGATCTCATCGACACCGGCAGCTTCTAACTCATCAATCAAGTCTTCTTCTAACATCGTACCTGCAGTTGCCAACACAGAACGATTTTCTGGATGAAGAATATCATCAGCCGCAGTACGTCCCAAAATACGGTCACGCAATGACTCAATCACTTCACCGCCTTCAACAATAGCCCGCATCAAAGAGCCGTCGTGCGTACCACAGTCTTGCTCTGTAACGACCAGGTCTTGGGTAACATCGACTAAACGACGCGTCAAGTAACCAGAGTTAGCCGTTTTCAAAGCAGTGTCGGCAAGACCCTTACGAGCGCCATGGGTGGAAATAAAGTACTGGAGCACGTTCAAACCTTCACGGAAGTTCGCCGTGATAGGTGTTTCAATAATAGAGCCATCCGGCTTAGCCATCAAACCCCGCATACCAGCGAGCTGGCGAATCTGCGCCGCAGAGCCACGCGCACTTGAGTCAGCCATCATGTAAATAGAGTTGAACGACTCTTGATTAACTTCTTTGCCGTGGCGGTCAATGGTTTTCTCTACCGCCAATTGCGCCATCATCACTTTAGAAATTTCGTCACCCGCTTTGCCCCAGATATCGACAACCTTGTTATAACGCTCGCCAGCTGTTACCAGACCGGAAGTGTATTGGTTACCAATTTCTTTAACTTCAGTTTCGCAACGTTTGATGATTTCATACTTTTCTTTTGGAACAAGCATGTCATCAACGCAAATCGAAATGCCTGCCTTAGTCGCCAAACGGAAACCGTTTTGCAATAGCTTGTCTGCAAAAACAACGGTTTCTTTCAAGCCACATTTACGGAACGAAACGTTGATAAGTTTTGAAATTTCTTTCTTTTTCAATGCTTTATTAATATTCGCAAAAGGCAAGCCCTTTGGAAGTATTTCGCTGAGCAAGGCACGACCGGCCGTGGTTTCCCACAATTTCGTGGAAGGCACAAACTCGCCTGTTTCTTTGTCTTTTGTGTATTCAGTCAAGCGCACATTGATCCGTGCTGTTAACTCAACAACGCCTGCGTCAAATGCACGCTGAACTTCGGTCGTATTAGCAAACAACATGCCTTCACCCTTACCGTTTGTACGGTCACGAGTCGTGTAGTACAAACCAAGCACAACGTCTTGCGACGGAACAATTGATGGCTCGCCACTGGCAGGGAACAAAATATTATTTGATGCCAGCATCAGTGTGCGAGCTTCCATTTGCGCCTCAACAGACAATGGCACGTGAACAGCCATTTGGTCACCGTCAAAGTCAGCATTGAACGCAGAGCAAACCAACGGGTGCAACTGGATTGCTTTACCTTCGATCAAAATCGGCTCAAAAGCTTGAATACCTAAACGGTGCAAAGTTGGAGCGCGGTTCAGCATCACTGGATGCTCTTTGATCACCTCTTCCAAGATATCCCAAACAACGGGCGTGCCCGACTCGACTTCCTTCTTGGCAGCCTTGATAGTCGTAGCAATGCCACGTGCTTCTAACTGCGCGAAAATGAAGGGTTTGAATAGCTCAAGAGCCATCAACTTCGGCAGCCCACACTGGTGCAGCTTGAGTGTTGGGCCAACTGTAATGACTGATCGACCTGAATAGTCAACGCGTTTACCCAACAAGTTTTGACGGAAACGTCCTGACTTACCTTTAATCATGTCAGCCAAAGATTTGAGCGCACGCTTGTTTGCCCCAGTCATTGCTTTACCACGACGGCCATTATCTAAGAGTGAGTCAACAGCTTCTTGCAGCATACGCTTTTCGTTGCGCGCAATGATTTCAGGTGCTTTGAGCTCCAACAAACGACGCAGTCGGCTATTTCGATTAATAACGCGACGGTACAAATCGTTCAAATCAGATGTTGCGAAACGGCCGCCATCCAAAGGCACCAGCGGACGCAAATCCGGTGGTAACACAGGCAATACATCCATCACCATCCATTCAGGCTTGATGCCAGACTTTTTGAAAGCCTCCATCAATTTAAGCCGTTTGGAGTTCTTCTTGATCTTAACTTCAGACCCCGTCAAATCGCCACGCAATTTTTCAATAATCATGTCGATGTCGAGATCACTCAACAAGTCTTTGATACCCTCAGCGCCCATTTTGGCGATGAACTCGTCACCGTGCTCTTTGCGCTGCGCATCATGATCATCTTCAGACATGATGCTGTATTTTTTCAACGGTGTCATGCCGGGATCGGTCACCACATATGCTTCAAAATACAAAACGCGTTCGATATCCCGCAAAGTCATGTCCAAAACCATGCCCAAGCGAGATGGCAATGACTTCAAAAACCAAATGTGTGCACATGGTGCTGACAGATCGATATGACCCATACGCTCGCGACGAACTTTAGTCTGCGTAACTTCAACGCCACATTTTTCGCAGATGACGCCACGGTGCTTAAGGCGTTTGTATTTGCCGCATAAGCATTCGTAATCTTTGATAGGGCCAAAAATTTTGGCGCAAAACAAACCGTCACGCTCAGGCTTAAAAGTACGGTAGTTAATCGTTTCAGGTTTTTTTACTTCACCAAATGACCATGACCGAATTTTTTCGGGCGAAGCCATGCCAATTTTAATGGCATGGAAATTTTCATCTGGCGTGAACTGCTTAAACAGATCGAGTAATGATTTCATGTGTGAGTCCTTATTCTTGTCCGTGATTTATTCGAAACTAATATGCTTCTTAAACGCGTTCGTTTATCCGCGCTCTAATTCCATGTCGATACCCAGAGAGCGAATCTCTTTGACCAACACGTTGAACGACTCAGGCATACCAGCCTCAATAGTGTGCTCACCCTTGACTATGCTTTCGTACACACGCGTACGACCTTGCACGTCATCAGATTTCACCGTCAACATTTCTTGCAACACATAAGACGCGCCATAAGCTTCCAGCGCCCAGACCTCCATCTCACCAAAACGCTGTCCACCGAACTGCGCTTTACCACCCAAAGGTTGCTGCGTCACCAAGCTGTAAGGGCCAGTTGAGCGTGCATGCATCTTGTCATCCACCAAATGGTGAAGTTTCAAGAAGTGCATATAACCCACCGTTGTCGTGCGATCGAAAGCATCACCAGTACGACCGTCGTACAGTTGGGCCTGCGTGCGAGTTGCTGTTAGACCTTTGGTCTTCGCAATATCATCAGGATAAGCCAACTTCAACATGGATCGGATTTCGTCTTCCGACGCGCCATCGAACACGGGTGTTGCAAATGTGACGCCGTTTGAAAGATTGGCAGCCATTTCATTGATTTGCAAATCATTCAACTTGCTAAAGTCTTCTTGACGACCCGACGTGTTGTAAAGCGTTTCAAAGAATTGACGCATTTCAGCTACTTTGGTTTCCGCTTGCAACATGTCGCCAATACGTTGGCCAATACCTTTAGCAGCCCAACCTAAGTGCACTTCCAAAACCTGTCCAACGTTCATACGAGAAGGAACACCCAGTGGATTCAAAACAATGTCACATGGTGTGCCATCCGCCATAAATGGCATGTCTTCAACAGGCAAGATTTTCGACACAACACCTTTGTTACCGTGACGACCAGCCATCTTGTCACCAGGCTGCAAGCGACGCTTGACAGCGAGGTAAACCTTAACCATTTTTAACACGCCCGCTGGTAACTCGTCGCCTTGCGTCAACTTTTTACGCTTTTCTTCAAACGCCAAATCAAAACTATGACGTGTTTGTTCGGTAGAGTTTTTGATACTTTCCAATTGTGTAGCGACTTCGTCATCAGCTGGACGAATATCGAACCAATGGAACTTTTCAACTGACTCTAAATACGCTTTATCAATCTTTGTTCCCTTGGCCAGCTTTTGCGGCCCGCCATTGGCAACTTTGCCGATTAATAGCTTCTCAATACGTGAAAAAGAATCTGCCTCAACAATACGTAATTGATCGTTCAAATCAAGGCGAAAACGCTTCAATTCATCATCAATAATTTGCTGCGCACGTTTGTCGCGCACAATGCCTTCACGGGTAAAGACTTGAACATCAATGACCGTACCACGCGAACCTTGGCTAACACGCAGTGAAGTATCCTTCACATCACTTGCTTTTTCACCGAAAATTGCGCGAAGAAGCTTCTCTTCAGGAGTCAAAGTCGTCTCGCCTTTTGGCGTCACTTTACCAACCAAAGTATCGCCAGGCTCGACTTCTGCACCCACGTAAATGATGCCTGAATCATCCATGCGATTGAGTTGTTGCTCAGAAAGGTTTGGAATATCACGTGTGATTTCTTCTGCTCCGAGTTTTGTATCACGCGCCATCACAACCAATTCTTCGATATGGATTGACGTGTAACGGTCTTCAGCTACAACGCGCTCACTGATCAAAATCGAGTCTTCGAAGTTATAACCATTCCACGGCATGAAGCCAATCAGCATGTTTTGACCCAAAGCCAACTCACCCAGATCGGTAGATGCACCATCCGCAATCACATCACCTTTGGTTAACTTATCGCCTTTTTTAACGATGGGACGTTGGTGAATGTTTGTATTTTGGTTAGATCGTTGATACTTAATCAAGTTGTAAATATCAACGCCGACTTCACCCGCCTGAGCCTCAGCATCGTTCACCCGCACCACAATACGGGTCGCATCAACATAGTCCACGATACCGCCACGTGTAGCCGTGACCACAGTACCAGAGTCAACCGCAGAAACGCGTTCAATGCCCGTGCCCACAAATGCTTTTTCTGGTCGCAAAACAGGAACCGCTTGACGCTGCATATTCGCACCCATCAATGCACGGTTTGCATCGTCATGCTCCAAGAATGGCACCAATGACGCAGCAACGGAGACGATTTGACCCGGTGAGACGTCCATGTATTGGACGCGCTCTGCGCCAACAAAAATTGATTCACCAGTTTCACGAGCTGATACCAGCTCATCGGTCAGCACGCCATTTTTATCCAAGCCAGCATTGGCCTGCGCAATAACATACTTACCTTCTTCAATCGCTGACAGGTAATCAATTTGCATGGTTGCCTTGCCATCGATCACGCGACGATATGGCGTTTCAATGAAGCCATATTCATTCAACCGCGCATACAAGGCAAGTGAGTTGATCAAACCAATGTTTGGACCCTCAGGCGTTTCGATAGGACATACGCGACCGTAATGGGTTACATGCACGTCACGAACTTCAAAACCAGCACGTTCGCGCGTCAAACCACCAGGGCCAAGTGCAGAAATACGACGTTTGTGCGTGATTTCAGACAATGGGTTGGTTTGGTCCATAAATTGCGACAGCTGAGATGCACCAAAAAATTCTTTCAATGCAGCAGAGATTGGCTTGCTGTTGATCAAGTCATGTGGCATCAACGGCTCTTGCTCGGCTTGACCCAAACGCTCTTTCACCGCTTTTTCAATACGCGCCAAACCTGTGCGGTATTGATTTTCAGCCAACTCACCTACACAGCGAACACGACGATTACCCAAGTGGTCAATATCGTCAACTTCGCCGCGACCATTGCGCAAATCAACCAAAATTTTGACGACAGACAAAATGTCTTCGTTAGTCATGACCATAGGGCCGGTAGACTCAGAACGACCCATTTTGGCGTTGAACTTCATGCGACCAACACGTGACAAATCATAGGTGTCTGGGTTGTAGAACAAACGCTGGAACAATGCCTGTACAGCATCTTCTGTTGGCGGCTCGCCAGGACGCATCATGCGGTAAATTGCTACGCGAGCTGCGAACTCATCCACTGTTTCATCAGTACGTAAAGTTTGCGAGATGTACGAGCCTTGATCCAACTCATTGGTATAAATGCATGGCAACTCTTCAATACCAGCGGTACGCAACTTTTTCAGCAAAGTTTCTGTCAACTCATCATTCGCCTTCGCAATGATTTCGCCAGTTTCTGCATCTACGATTGACTTTGCGACCACACGACCTAGCAAATAATCTTCAGGAACGCTGATATGCGTTGTACCAGATTGCTCAAGTTCACGCGTGTGACGAACCGTCACGCGCTTGTCTTTCGCAACAATAACTTTGCCAGATTTGTCTGTGATGTCAAATCGTGCCACTTCACCACGGATACGCTCGGCCACGAACTCCATTTGTGCACCACTGTCCATCAAGCGGAACTGGTCGTTCACAAAGAAATTAGCCAAAATTGATTCTGGATTCAGACCAATAGCCTTGAGCAAAATTGTGACTGGCATCTTACGACGACGGTCAACGCGGAAATACAAAATATCTTTTGGATCGAACTCAAAATCCAACCATGAACCACGGTATGGAATGATACGAGCAGAGAACAGCAGCTTGCCAGAGCTGTGTGTTTTACCCTTGTCGTGCTCAAAAAACACGCCCGGCGAACGGTGCAACTGAGACACGATCACGCGCTCGGTACCGTTAATCACAAAGGAGCCTTTTTCTGTCATCAAAGGCACTTCGCCCATGTAGACTTCTTGCTCTTTAACTTCTTTAACAACCTTTGAATGCGTTGTAGAGGATTCACGATCATAAATAATCAACTGAACTCTAGCGCGCACAGCTGAGCCGTATGTCAAACCACGGGTTTGGCACTCACGCACGTCAAAGCCAGGCTTGGCGAGGTTGTAGTCCAAGAACTTCATTTCAACGAAGCCATTGTGCGAAACAATTGGGAACGCGCCAGTGAAGGCGGCTTGCAAGCCTTCGTTAGTACGCTTTTGCGGCAAAATACCTGCTTGCAAAAATGCGGTGTACGCATCTTTTTGCATTTGCAGCAAGTATGGAATCTCTAAAACGCTTTCACGATTTCCAAAGTTTTTACGAATACGTTTGCGTTCTGTATATGAATAACTTGACGTTAAATTACTTGTCGTATTTGGCATGTGCTCTCCGGGCTTAAGACGGTTTGTCCTGGACATACGCAACTGATCGGTTGCATGACATAACTACAAAAGCTATGTACATGCAACGGGCTTGGTGGTTGGCCGCTACCAACCATTGGCGGACGGTTGCGCATTGCACGCAACCCGAACCAAGGCATCTTCTGCAGTCGGGGTCAGAAGACACTGAAAAGCAAACTATTTAGCCTGTTTTTCAGTGTGTTCTCAAATACTATTTAAGCAGGAAAGGCTGGAGACCCTTTTCAGGAACTCCAGCCTTCATGCAAAGCAAAGCTTATTTCAGCTCGGCCTTAGCACCAGCTTCTTCAAGCTTCTTCTTAGCTGCGTCAGCGTCTGCTTTAGAAACGCCTTCTTTAACAGCTTTAGGAGCGCCGTCTACCAAGTCTTTAGCTTCTTTCAAGCCCAGACCAGTGATTTCGCGAACCGCTTTAATCACAGACACTTTGTTCGCGCCAGCTTCGAGAAGCATAACGTTGAACTCAGTTTGCTCTTCAGCTGCAGCAGCTGCACCGCCACCGCCGCCAGCAGCTGGTGCAGACATAGCTGCCGCGCTCACACCAAATTTCTCTTCGATGGCTTTCACCAAATCGTTGAGTTCCATGACCGTCATGCTGTCGAGACTGGTCAAAAATGCGTCTTTATCAAATGCCATTTTATTTCCTCTAATTTCTACTACTTCAGGGTGATTGTTCATTCTATGAACAGCCCCAAAATTTATATTGGTTACAAATATCGTCAACGCTTAATCTTACGATTAAGCTGCGACTGCTTCGCCTTTTGTCCCAGCTACTGCGGCCAGCACACGTGCTGTACGAGAGATTGGGGATTGCAACAAGCCCACCAATTGCGCCAACAACACCTCTTTCGAAGGAATGTTTGCCAATTGTTTAACGCCGTTCACGTCCAAAGCTTTACCCGCAAACGCACCTGCACGAATCACCAATTTGTCATTGGTTTTCGCAAAGTCAGCAACCACTTTCGCGGCAGCTACAGCGTCAACAGAAAAGCCATAGATCAACGGACCAGTCATTTGGTCAGCCACAACATCAAAAGCGCTACCTGCGACAGCACGACGAGCCAAGGTGTTTTTCAACACACTCAGGCTAACGCCGTTGCTGCGCGCTGTAGAGCGCAATTTAGTCATGTCAGCGACCGTAATGCCACGGTATTCCGCGATCACGAGCGTTTGAGCTTTTGCTGCGAGGCCGTTCACTTCATCAATGACGGCTTGTTTCTCACTGCGATTAAGACTCAAGATTAACTCCTTAATATGCATTTAGTTTTGCTGTTAATTCAGCGCAATCCATTTGCACGCCATAAAATCAGCGACCAACTGTTTCGGATAATTCCTATGCAGCGGGATCGCCATCTGCGTTGGTCATTCACTGAAAAGTAAATGTTTATGTGTTGTCGTCTTTTCAAACCCAAACACACCAACGGTCTTGGATGGCCCAGCAATTGCACGAAACAATTACTAGCCCACCACATCAAGTCACTCGTCAGATTTCTCCGTAGAGTGACTCAAATTTTTAAACCATTACAACAAACTATTTCCCCGCAATTAAGCAGCAGCAACAGTTTGTGAATCAACGCGCACACCCACACCCATGGTGGAAGATACGGCGATTTTTCTCAAATACACACCTTTGCTGGTAGCTGGCTTGGCTTTTTGCAAAGCATCAACCAACGCAGCCAAGTTGCCTTGCAACTTGTCATTGTCAAACGAACGACGACCGATGGTGGAATGCACGATGCCGCCTTTGTCGACACGGAACTGCACTTGACCAGCTTTAGCGTTTTTAACCGCTGTCGCAACATCAGGCGTAACCGTACCGACTTTTGGGTTAGGCATCAAACCACGTGGGCCGAGAATTTGACCGAGCGTACCAACCACACGCATCGCGTCTGGTGCAGCAATCACGATGTCAAACGGCATATCGCCAGCTTTGACCATCGCGGCCAAATCGTCCATGCCAACAATGTCGGCGCCAGCCGCTTTAGCTTCTTCAGCTTTAGCACCTTGGGCGAACACCGCGACGCGAACTGTTTTACCTGTACCGTTAGGCAACACGACAGCACCACGAACCACTTGGTCTGATTTCTTAGAATCCACGCCGAGTTGCACAGCAACGTCGATAGACTCGTCAAACTTTGCAGTAGCGAACTCTTTAACCAACACCAAAGCATCTGCCAAAGCGTACAGCTTGTTGCCGTCTACTTTGCCGACTTGGGTTTTTTGTTTTTTGGTGAGCTTAGTCATTTCACGCCCTCCGTGTTGACACCCATTGAACGAGCAGTACCAGCAATAGTACGCACGGCTGCATCTAAATCAGCAGCAGTCATGTCTTTCATTTTTGTTTTAGCAATCTCTTCGAGCTGTGCGCGCGTGATTTTGCCGACTTTGTCTGTGTGCGGACGAGCTGAACCTTTGTCCAACTTGATCGCCTTCTTGATCAAAACAGTCGCTGGTGGTGTCTTGATGATGAAGGTGAAGCTCTTGTCCGCGAATGCTGTGATAACCACAGGCAATGGCAAACCTGGCTCGACGCCTTGAGTCTGCGCGTTAAACGCTTTGCAAAACTCCATGATGTTCAAACCACGTTGACCCAATGCTGGACCGATTGGTGGTGATGGATTGGCTTTACCTGCTGGAACTTGCAGCTTGATAAAACCGACGATTTTTTTCGCCATTTTTATACTCCTTACGGGTCATAGCGCTAAGTATTTACTAAGCTTCCCGGGGTTAACAACTCATTTAAACCGTAAAACCCATTAAATGGCGTTTCGCAGTTTTTTTGCGCCGAGTTGAAAAAGCGCAAAATTTTTAAATTTAGATTAGGTTTTTTCGATCTGGCTAAATTCCAGCTCAACAGGCGTGGAGCGACCAAAAATAGTAACAGCCACACGCACTTTACTTTTCTCGTAATTAACTTCTTCCACAGAGCCATTAAAGTCTGTGAATGGGCCGTCTTTAACGCGCACAAACTCACCCACCTCAAACTCGACCTTGTGACGCGGCTTATCCGTACCGGTTTGCATTTGGCTCACAATTTTTTGAACTTCAGCCTCAGAAATCGGGGAGGGACGGTTTTTGCCGCCGCCAATAAAGCCAGTGACTTTATTAGTGTGCTTAATCAAATGCCAAGTATCGTCATCCATGACCATTTCAACAAAGACATAGCCAGGGAAAAACTTGCGTTCAGTTGTTTTCTTTTGACCGTTCTTAATCTCAACTACTTCTTCAGTAGGCACTAGAATACGACCGAATTTAGAAGGCGCAGCCGATTGGGCGATACGCTCAATGATGTTGCGTTCGACTGTTTTTTCCATGCCCGAGTAAGCATGAACAACATACCAACGCAAGTCAGGATTAACAGCAGCTTGAGCCTCAACAGGAGAAGCCGACGCTTCAACCGCTGACGTCATATCAACCGTATTCTCAGGAACTGTAGTTTCTTCAATCATTATTTTTTCCAACCCAAAATCAAATCGAAGATCAGCCATTCAAGCGTTTTGTCAGTTGCCCACAAGAAAATCGCCATGATCAGCACAAAGCCAAACACATAAGCCGTCATTTGCACCGTTTCTTTGCGAGTTGGCCACGCCACTTTTTTGACTTCACGGACAGAATCACGACCAAAACCGATCAATTGCTTACCAGTTTCAGCAGTAAAAAATACAGCGCCCGCCGCAATCAAACACACCAACAGCGCACCCCATTGCGCCAATTGACCTTGCTTTGCCAGCATGTAAAACGCAACAATCGCAGCCAGCACCAAACCCGCAGCCAGTGCGAGCTTCATTTTTTCAGCGCCGGTTCCGACGGTTTCAACTTGTGGACTAGCCATGTTTACTCTGCAATCTTTTCAATATTTAGCCAAAAAAGCGATGCAAATGCTTCACTTCCTGAGACGACTAAGCCCATTTGATCTAAATGGGCCTTCTTGGTTCACTCTTTTCTTAATCACTCACTCAACTCGCCACCTTTTTAGGTGGCAGGGGCAGTAAGAATCGAACTTACAACCTTCGGTTTTGGAGACCGACGCTCTGCCAATTGAGCTATACCCCTACAAATCTTTCGATTTGCTTGATGGCAAATTAAGCAATAATCTTAGCCACAACACCCGCGCCGACGGTTTTGCCGCCTTCACGAATCGCGAAGCGCAAGCCTTCTTCCATCGCAATCGGGTTGATCA
>JBEGUP010000007.1:0-16390 GCA_041178825.1 Pseudomonadota bacterium
GTCATTGCTTGCGCATGGGACGGCGGTGCTTTGGGCGCTAAAGCAGCATTGTTGGCAGCTGGCAAGAAGCCAGGCGACGTGAAAATCGCTGGTTTTGACGGTTCACCAGGCGGCTTGGACATGATGAAAGAAGGCTGGCAACAAGCTAACTCTGCACAAATGCTTGCCAAAATCGGCAAAGTGGGTGTAGAGACAGCGATTGCAGCAGCTAACGGCGGCAAGGTTGAGAAGCGTATCGACACAGGTTCATTCTTGGTGTTGCCTGCTAACGTTGACCAATTCGCTAAAGATTCTGGCGTTGCCCAGTTCATGAAAGTGAAGTGATTTTAGATTTGTTAGTTGAGAGAGTAAGTAGTTAAGTAAGAGAGACTTTAAGGCGACCGTTGCAAGGCGGTCGCCCTTTTTTTATTGTTGCGTTTTTTTGATTTTTTAGTATTGTTGAGGACGGTCATATGAATTCCCTGAAGCTAATCACCCGCCAAGAGTGGTATGGCGCGTTGGTCGCTGTGCTGGTGTTGGGTCTATTTTTGACCGTTGCGTCCCCCTATTTTTTAACCACAGGTAATTTATCCAATATTTTGGTTCAAGCCTCTGTGGTGGCACTGCTTGCTGGTGGCCAAACCTTTGTGATTTTGACTGGTGGTGTTGACCTTGCCGTGGGCGCAATTTGTGCGCTAGCAGGAGCCATTGCTGGGCACATGATGATCAAGCTCGGCATCAACCCCTATGCTGCCATCCTTGCCGCGTTGGCCATTGGCGCAGCCGTGGGTTTGTTCAACGGCTATTTGGTCGCTTTTGTCGGCATTCCCTCATTCATTGTGACCTTGGGCGGCTTGACGCTATGGCGCGGTTTGGCTTTTGATGCAACGGGTGGTTTTGACAACTCTGGCATGCCAGCGTTGATTCGTTTCTTGGGTTACGGTGAGTTTTTAGGCATCCCCATGCCAATTTGGATTGCCGGTTTGTTCTTCATCGCCATGGCGTTTATTTTGTCCAGCACCAAGTTGGGGCGTTATGTGTACGCCATGGGCTCTAATGAAATGGGTGCGCGCCAAGTGGGTATCAATATTCGTTGGTACAAACTCAGTGTTTACGTGGTAAGTGGCTTGTCTTGTGCTTTGGGCGCTATCGTTTTGATGGGACGTATGGATTCATCCAGCGGCAAAATGGCGCAAAATTTTGAGCTAGACGCGATTGCCGCTGTTATCTTGGGCGGCACGTCACTCTTTGGCGGACGTGGCAGCATTTGGGGCAGCTTGCTCGGTGCGGTGCTCATCACCATGATTCGCAACGGCATGAACTTGATGGAAATCTCCCAATTCCGTCAAATGATGGCGATTGGCGCAGTCGTCATCATCGCTGTGTGGATTGACGTGGTGCGTAGGCAGCGTTTGTTGAAAAAGTAAATCTGCATTTCTGCAAAAAAGTATTGAATTTTGCGGGCCAAAGTTCAATACTGATTCGGTAAAAGAAACATAATTCATCAGATGAATAAATCAATTTATGTGCTCGGTGAAGCACTGATGGACTGCATCGCCCAGCCAGACGGCACATTAAAACCCCTCAAAGGAGGCAGCCCCTACAACATGGCACGTGCTGCGGCTTTGCGCGGGGCGACGGTTAGCTTCGTCAACCCGCTGTCTACCGACAATTTTGGCGACGATATGCGTGCCCAGTTGGCGTCAGAAGGCGTTAAACCTCTGCTGCAAGCCAGCCGTTTACCCACATCACTAGCTGTTGTACAAATTAAAAACGGCCAGCCCAGCTACGGCTTTTACCGCGAAGGCATTGCCGACCGTGATTACACCGTTGATCAAATTTTGAGTTTATTAGAGACTTCCGAGCCTGGCGTGCTGCACACCGGCTCATTGTTGCTCATCCCGCCAGAGCATGAAAAAGTCATCAACGTGCTCAAAGGCGTGAAGAAAATGGGCTGGATCATCAGCATCGACGTGAACCTGCGCCCCAAACTGGCCGCCAACCTAGCCCAATACGTCGCAGCCGTGCAGGCTACCGTGCCCTTGGCAGATTGGCTCAAAGCCAGCGATGAAGACTTGGCATTGCTCGGTTTTACATCACCAAAACGTAGCCAAGGCGCTGATATCGCCAAACACTTCACCGCTCTAGGCATCAGCCGCGTCGCGCTGACGTTTGGTGGCGATGGCGCTTGGCTGCAAGTCGATGGCAAATCCGCCGAGCAAGACGTGCCCAAAGTCACCGTGGTAGACACCGTAGGCGCTGGCGATACGTTTTGGGGCAACTGCTTGGGCGATTGGGTGCTAAATCCAGAAAATGCCGCCAGTCGCGTCCAGACCACCCTGTCTCAAGCCATGCAAGCCGCCGCCATCAACTGCACAAGAGCAGGCTGCCAGCCACCAAAGTATTCTGAATTGGTGTGATTTCGCTATTGATTTTATAGCTTCTTAGGCAATAAATATGCCGACTGAAGGCGCATTTAATTGTGAAAAACAAGGCTGTTTACGATTTCCACGGATTAACAATCTTCACGCCAGTTTGAACAAAATCAATTTCATTCCGCGTAACCACCGTAAAACCGTGCTCAAGGGCTGTCGCGGCAATCATGGCATCGTGAGCTGAGCGTGGGTTGGGGGTGTGCAATTCTGCACAAATTGGGGCGGTATTTTCGGTGAAAGGCAATATGCGACCACTAAAGCCTAAGCGCACACTATCGAGCCAAGCTCGCAATGCACGGCCTTGGGATGGCGTTTTGCTCTCTAAGGCTTGAATGCCCATTTCAAGCTCTAATATTGTGATTGCTGATAAGTAAAAGGTACTGCTAGGCTGCGCAGTTGCCCACGCTCGTACAGCAGGGGATTGGTTAGATTTACCATGACGTAACTCTGAAATCACGTTTGTGTCTAAAACGAACATCGTTAATCAAACTCAGCCGGTTTGAAAACGACGTTTAACCGAGGCGGGTCAAAGTCAATATCTTCTACACAGGGCAAGCTATCCATCAACTCAAGTAAAGATTGTTCGCTTTTACCCGCCATGCGGTTGTAATCGTTAATTTGTAGCAAGGCAAAAGCGGGGCGGCCACGGTCTGTGATGAACACGGGGCCGTTTGCTGCAGCGCGTTTGGCTGCGGACACGTCACGCGTGAAGTCGCGGCTGGAAAAAGTATGTACTGACATGACTGGCTCCTAGAGCTGGTGATTTGCAATGTTTGTATGTTACGACAAATATTTTTACGCGTCAATAAATGATTTTGATATGCGTTTTAAGGGCGGTAGTCTCGCAAACACCCCGTAGAATCCTAGCTTATGTCTTATTTGGTCCTCGCCCGCAAATACCGCCCTAAAAACTTCACCGAGCTGGTGGGGCAGGAGCACGTGGTGCAGGCTTTGACCAACGCATTGACCACGCAGCGGCTGCACCATGCTTATATGTTTACCGGCACGCGGGGGGTAGGTAAGACCACGATTTCGCGGATTTTGGCAAAGTCGTTGAACTGCCAAGGGGCTGACGGGCAGGGCGGCATCACGGCTACACCTTGTGGTGTTTGCCAAGCTTGCAAGGATATTGATAGCGGCCGGTTTGTGGACTATACCGAGCTGGACGCCGCCTCTAACCGTGGCGTGGACGAGGTGCAGGCGCTCTTGGAGCAGGCGGTTTACAAGCCGGTGCAGGGGCGCTTCAAAGTCTTCATGATTGACGAGGTGCACATGCTGACCAACACCGCGTTTAACGCGATGTTGAAAACGCTGGAAGAGCCGCCGGAATACCTCAAATTCGTTTTGGCAACGACCGACCCGCAAAAAGTGCCGGTAACCGTGCTGTCGCGTTGTTTGCAGTTCAATTTACGCCCTATGGCACCCGAAACTGTGCTGGAACACCTGCAAAAAGTACTGCAAGCCGAGGGCATTGGCGCGGATACGCAGGCGCTGCGTTTGCTGGCGCGTGGGGCGCGGGGGTCTATGCGGGATGCGCTGTCGCTCACCGACCAAGCCATTGCGTTTAGCGGCTCAGGTGAGGATGGCAAACTCGAAGAGGCGTCTGTGCGCCTCATGCTGGGTAGTGTTGACCGCGGTTATGTGTTCAACCTGATTGGCGCTTTGGCACAAGGTGACGGCAAAACCGTGGTTGAAACGGTGGAAACGCTGCGTTTGAATGGCCTGTCTGCTGCTTCTACTTTAGAAGAAATGACCACGATTTTGCAGCGCATGGCGGTGATGCAAGCTGTGCCAAACATGCCAGTAGATGCGTCGGACGCGGAAGCCGTGCAAACCAGCCAATTGGCAGGGGATTTGCCTAAAGATGAAACGCAATTGCTCTACAGCCTGTGCCTGCATGGCCGTGCTGAGCTGGGTTTAGCGCCCGATGAATACGCGGCGTTGACCATGGTGTTGCTGCGATTGCTAGCTTTTAAGCCTGATGGAAATTATCCTTCGGCTGAAAAAAAAACTTTTAAATCAACCGTAGCACCGGTTGCGCCTCCCGATCAGCCAGTGAAATCCGTTCGCCCTGAGACTGTCGAAGGTTTTCGACAAGCTCAACCTGAACGGGAAATGGTGACAGTTGCTGTGGTAGCTGAAAAAGCGCCCGAACCCGTCGTTGAAAGCGTAAAAGTACAAAATACAGAAGAAAATAAGCCTCTAGCCAGCGTATTACCTGCCTCAGAAGCTCCTAAATTTGTAGCAATTCCTGTTCGTGAACAATCCACGCCCAGCGCCCGTACAGAGCAGCGTACCGAGCGTGCGGGGCTGAATTCAGCCATTGCACCGGCTGAACTGGTGCTAACACCAGAGGGCGATGTGTGGCATGCGGCGGTGCAGCAGTTATTGGCTGCAGAAGCGATTGCCGCGCTGGTGCGCGAGTTGGCTTTGCAGTCGCAACTGGTGGCGCGAACCCAGCCAAATAACGATGGTGAGCCGCACGATTGGCTGTTACGGATTGAGCGCGAGTCGCTTAGCCAAAGTGGGAGTCCTGAAAAGTTACAGCTGGCTTTGTCGGGGTTAGATACTTTGGGGCATTCTGTGCGATTGAGTATCGAAATTGGTCCAGCAAGCGACACGCCAGCCAAACGCATTGCTGCCGCAACGGCTGAGCGCCAACGCATGGCACAAGATATCATCACGCAAGATGCGTATGTGCAGCAGCTGATGCGAGATTACGGGGCAAAAATTGTTCCAGGCAGTATTAAAATTTCTGAAAATAAGAGTAAATCATTAAATTAATCAACAACTTAGCGTAATTAAAAGGAAATACCATGTTCAACAAAGGACAACTCGCTGGCCTGATGAAGCAAGCCACCGCCATGCAAGAAAACATGAAGAAGGCGCAAGAGGAGCTGGCGAATTCTGAAGTCATCGGCACTTCTGGCTCTGGTTTGGTCAAAATCACCATGACCGGTAAGCACAACGTCAAACGCATTGAGATTGATCCTAGTTTGCTGGCGGACGACAAAGATATGTTGGAAGACATGTTGACCGTTGCGTTTAATGACGCAGCCAAACAGCTGGCGGATAACAGCGACGCCAAGATGGGCAGCGTCTCCAAGGGTATGCCAGGTTTGCCAGGTGGCATGAAGTTTCCGTTTTAATCCATTCGTTACCTTATTGAATGGATAACGCCAGCGCCAATACCTCTGCATTAGATGCGTTGATTCAAGCACTGCGCCGCTTACCTGGCGTGGGGCTGAAATCAGCATCCCGCATGGCGTTTCACCTGCTGCAGCACGACAGGGCTGGTGCGCAAATCATGGCGCAGGCGCTGAACAATGCTGCCACGCAAGTGCTGCACTGCACCCAATGTAATACCTTCACGCAAAACGAAGTTTGCAACACGTGCAGTGATGCTGAGCGCGACCAAACACGGCTGTGCGTGGTGGAAACGCCAGCTGACCAATTGGCGCTGGAGCGCACGGGCGCGTTCAAAGGTTTGTACTTTGTGCTGATGGGCAAGTTGAGCCCGCTAGACGGGATTGGCCCCAATGAAATTGGTTTAAAAAAACTGTTTCAACGTGTGCAAACTTCACCGATTGAAGAGGTGATTTTGGCAACCAACTTCACTGCTGAAGGCGAAACCACCGCGCACGTCATCAGCGAAGGCTTGAAAGCACGCGGTATCAAAGTGACGCGCTTAGCTCGTGGTGTGCCGATTGGCAGTGAATTGGAATATGTTGACTTAGGTACTATCGCGCACGCACTGGTGGATAGAAGATAGCGGAGTTAACGACATTTGGCGACATTTGGCAGACGATGGAATTTGTTAGTCTGCGATAGTAATAACCCGATCAATACAAACCCGATTAAGGATGTTCCCGATGCACAAATGAGATGATGACGATATGCTGAATGCAGTCGTAATCAAGGAAACAACAGCATCGTGGGACTTCACAGTGGACATATCAACCGCCGCCAATTTAACCTAGCCAGTTCGTTGGCAATGGGTTTGTCAGCGGCTATGTTTGCGGGTTTTGGTGCGCCATCGCAAGCTCAAAATCGGTTTGAAAAAACAAAAATAAGTTTGGCAGTGGGCGGCAAAGCAGCGTTTTACTATCTGCCGTTAACCATTGCAGAGCAGCTTGGTTTTTTCGCTGCTGAAGGTTTGGATCTCGAAATTGTTGATTATCCAAGCTCTATTCGCGCACAGCAAGCTTTGGCAAATGGCAATGCAGATGTGGTTTGCGGCGCATTTGAGCATCTTTTCAGCCTGCATGCGAAGCAACAATTTGTACAGTCTTTTGTTGCTTTGGGTCGAGCCCCACAAATGGCGATGGGGGTGTCATTAAAAAGTATGCCCCATTACAAACGATTGGCTGATTTGAAAGGCAAACGGATTGGTATTGCTGCTCCAGGAACTGGGACTAATTTCATGGCAAATGTGCTGCTGCAACGTGCGGGGCTAGAGCAAAATGACGTGAGCTATATTGGCGTGGGTACATCTGCAGGGGCTTTGTCAGCGTTTAGAACCGGTCAAATTGATGCTATTTGTAATTTAGAACCTGTCATGTCGCAATTGGAGCAACATGGTGACATCAAAATCATTGCGGATTCGCGTACCTTGCGAGGTACAGAAGCTATTTTTGGTGGTGCAATGCCAGGCGCTTGTCTGTACGCGACGCCAGATTACATTCAAAAAAACAAATGGGTGGTGCAAGCATTGTCAAATGCAATTGTCCGGTCCTTAAAGTGGTTGCAAGCTGCTGGTCCTAAAGAATTATTGCGAAATGTGCCAGAAGTGTATTTGATGGGTGATCGAGGTTTGTATCTGGCCACTTTCAATAAATTACGTGAGTCCATTGCTTTGGATGGCTTGGTGGCAGAAGATGCCGCCAAAATGGCGTTAAAAGTGATGTCAAGTTTTGATCCAAATATCAAAGCCGAAAAAATTGATATCAATAAAACGTACATGAATGTGTTCGCCAAACAATCTAAATTGCAATTTTCCGCTTAGTCAGTAGCTAATTTGTTGCACTGTTGCCTATAATTTGGGCAGCTATGAATGACACATCCTTCCCCCAGTTTTTAAATACTTCCGCACTAAATTTAGTTGCCCTACCAGCTTTCGACGATAACTACATTTGGATGCTGCACAATACCAAGCAAGCATTGGTAGTTGATCCTGGCGATGCTGAGGTTGTTCTTGAGGCGTTAAAACGCTTATCTTTGCGCTTAAAAACTATTTTGGTAACCCATCACCACATAGACCACACGGGCGGTGTTGATGTTTTACGCGATACAACGGGAGCTACGGTATTTGGCCCGCTGACTGAGACGATGCCTGAACCCATCAGGCGCTTAGAAGGCGGCGACAAAGTTCAGGCCATGGGGCTGACGTTTGATGTGATTGATGTTCCCGGGCACACCTCTGGTCATATCGCTTTCTATGCTGATGACGTTGATGGTGCGCCGTTGCTGTTTTGTGGTGACACTTTGTTTTCGGGCGGCTGTGGTCGCTTGTTTGAGGGAACACCTGCGCAAATGCTTGATTAACTGACTAAGTTGGTCGCATTGCCAGGCCATACGCGCGTATGCTGTACGCATGAATACACTTTGTCAAATTTGAAATTTGCACGCGCTGTGGAACCAAATAATGCCGCGCTTATCCAATACCAAGAACAATGTGTCGCGTTGCGTGAGGCAAAACACCCCACACTGCCCAGCACCATTGCCAAAGAACTGCAAATCAACCCTTTTTTACGCAGTGATCAAGCTGAAGTGGTGCTTGCAGCGCAACAACTTGACCCAACAGCGGCTGATGCAGTCGCTGTTTTTACGGCGATTCGCCAATGGAAAAATAATTTTTAATGACTTTACATTTCAAGCAACGCTCCCCACTTTTTATCGTCGCCATCAGTTTGTTGTTAGGCGCATGCGCCCAGACGACACAGGTTCAAAATCAAAACGAAAAAATAGAGAGGTCGGCACCGGTACATCCTGTACAAGTTGAGGCTGCAAAGATTGCACCTTCTTCGCTTGTTGCCCCTGCAGTTGTTCAAGAAAAATCAAGTCTTGCAGTTGTATCTGTAAAGGCCTTGGAAGAGCCTATCGCGGTAGGGCCACAGACCAGCGACGCTGATTTATGGGCCAGAATACGTCGCGGTTTCGCGATGAATGATTTGTCTTCTGAGCTGGTGTCCAGCCAAGAACAATGGTATGCCACACGCCCAAGTTACATAGGTCGAATGACCGAACGCTCAAGCAAGTACCTTTACCACGTCGTAGAAGAGCTGGAGCGCCGCAAAATGCCAACGGAGTTGGCTTTATTGCCTTTCATTGAAAGCGCGTTTAATCCTCAGGCTGTGTCTGGTGCAAAAGCTGCAGGCATGTGGCAATTTATGCCGGCAACTGGTAAATATTTTTCACTCAAACAAAACGTTTTTAGAGACGACAGGCGTGATGTATTGGCTTCAACCAAGGCAGCTTTGGATTATCTGCAAAAGTTGCATCGCATGTTTGGCGATTGGCACTTGGCATTAGCTGCTTATAACTGGGGCGAAGGTTCAGTTGGGCGTGCGATTGCAAAAAACCAGCGCGAAGGCTTAGCGACGGATTACAGCAGCCTCAATATGCCAGACGAGACACGTAATTACGTTCCCAAATTA
Source organism: Pseudomonadota bacterium (assembly GCA_041178825.1). Lineage (GTDB taxonomy): Bacteria > Pseudomonadota > Gammaproteobacteria > Burkholderiales > Burkholderiaceae_C > Aalborgiella. The sequence continues at coordinate 9,071 of JBEGUP010000007.1, forward strand.
ATGGCAGTTAAAAACATTGTGGCTAATCCGCAGGCGTTTAATGCGACCTTGCCAGACATCCCCAATCACCCATACTTTCAAAGTGTCAACATCACGCGTGATTTAGATGTTGCTTTAGCCGCAAAGCTGGCAGAAATCAAGCTGGAAGATTTCAAATCGCTGAACCCTTCGGCTAATAAACCTGTCATTTTTGCCGCAGGTACGCCGCGCATACTTTTACCATGGGACAGCGCTGGCATTTTTGAGCGCAATTTATCCATTCACAACGGACAAACAGCGGGTTGGACGGTTTGGGTAGCGCCAGCTACCATGAAAGTCGCAGACGCAGCGAAGCGCGTTGGTATGAACGAAGCACAGTTTAGGGAGTTAAACCGTATTCCTCCGCGTATGCTGATCAAACAAGGTTCTACGCTTTTGGTGCCCAGATCTGCCAAGCAAGACAAAGATGTGTCTGAGCATGTGGCTGACAATGGGCAAGTCAGCTTTTCACCAGAAATTGTGCTGAAACGCATGCTGGTTAAGTTGCGTAAGTCTGAAACGGTTGCCTCTATTGCCAAACGTTATAACGTGACAGTTGCTAGCGTTGCTGATTGGAACAAAGTTGCTGCTGCCAGCACGTTCAAGGCAAAACAATCGGTTGTTTTGTACTTGCCTGCCAAAGTAAAGTCCTTGGCTAGTAAAGGCAGCAAGAATGGTAAAAACGCAAAACTGAGTCGTGCTAGTAAACGTAAATGACGCACAACTGTTCAATTAAACTGAATCAACAAACTTGCAAAATTGGCTAAAAACCCCTCCTGGCCAATACCTATTGGATTGGGAGCGTACTCAATTTGAACGCTCGGTAGCTGATGTTTTTGGCTACCATGCTTTGCAACTTGGGTTGCCAGCTTTAAATGCGTTGCAGGCTAGTCGCATACCGCATCGATGGATTGCCTCACCATATTTGCCTGAAAATGATGTCAATTTTTCTGCCAATAATATAGCTTTTTTTACGGAGTTTGAAGCACTCCCTTTTGCCGAAAATAGCCTAGATTTACTGATTTTGCCGCACAGCCTAGAGCTCAGCCCTGACCCGCACGCCACTTTGCGCGAAGCTGAGCGAGTTTTGGTGCCTGAGGGCAAATTGATCATCTGTGGCTTTAATCCCTTAAGTCTGTGGGGTTTTAAGCAAAAGCGAAGCCACCTCTACAAGCGACTGAATTTTGGCGATTTGTATCTGCCTGAGGCGGGCGAAATGATTGCGTATAGACGTTTGCGAGATTGGCTCAGGCTGCTCAATTTTGACGTTGAACCGGGCCATTTTGGATGTTATAGACCTGCAGTCAGAAGTGCCGGCATGTTGCAGCGTTTTGCTTGGATAGACAAATTGGGCGAACGCTACTGGCCTATTTTGGGGGCGGTTTACTTTGTGGTTGCGGTGAAACGGGTGCGTGGCATGCGCATGATTAGTCCCATTAAAAAACTAAGAGAGATTGTAAAATCTGCTCCTGTTTCTGTAGCTAGTAAGGCAGTAAATACAACGACTATTGCAGATAAGTGATCAATATTTTTGAAATCGAATGAATAAAATAATTATTTACACCGATGGCGCATGTAAAGGTAACCCTGGGCCAGGCGGATGGGGGGTGATCTTGAGATCTGCAGGTCACGTAGAAAAAGAACTCTTTGGCGGTGAAGCTTTGACGACTAATAACCGTATGGAAATGACCGCTGTGATTGAAGCTTTGAGTGCCTTAAAAAGACCTTGTGATATTGCGTTGTACATAGACAGTAAATACGTGCTTCAGGGCATCACAGAATGGTTGCCGGGTTGGAAAGCTAAGGGCTGGAAAACAGCTGCAAAGCAGCCAGTCAAGAATGTTGACCTGTGGCAAAAACTAGACGCACTCGTAAACACGAGCGGACATACAATCGAATGGTGCTGGGTAAAAGGACATGCGGGCGACCCTGGAAATGAGCGTGCTGACGCTTTGGCAAACATGGGTGTTTTGAAGGCACTTGGCGGTAATTAAATTGTTTTGTGGGACTTTAGGATTTGTAAAGTCTTTGTAAAGTCGTGGTCTATCGTGCATCTTTGGCTGACCGCTTGTGTATAAATAAAAGCAATTTAAAACTGAGACAAATATCACATTTATGGCTTCAAAATCTGTTTATTCAATCGTCGCCGTAGTAGGTATTGCTGTGTCTTCTGTTGCAGCTTGGTGGTATCAAAACAAAGCGCCAGCCACCTCTTTGCCAATTTCAAACGCAGCCCAGACGAGCGCCTCAACTACACCATCTGCATCAGGTTCAAATCCAACAGGCGCGGCTGCGAGCGGAGCAGGTGCTCCGGCTCGACCACCTTCGGTTGAGTCAGCCAAGGTTGAGGTGATGAAGCTGACTGACGACACGCAGGCTGTTGGCAGCTTGAAGTCACGCCAAGGCGTGACGGTACGACCAGAGGTGAGTGGTCGCATCACACAGCTTAACTTTAAAGACGGGGAGCGCGTCAAAAAAGGCCAGTTGTTGGTGCAATTTGATGATCAGCTGCAACAAGCGCAAGTCAAACAAAGTCAAGCAGAGTTATCAATCGCGCAAGCTAACCATAAGCGTAACCAAGAGCTGGTTGCGCAAAATTTCATCAGCAAGCGTTCGGTAGAGGAAAGTGCCGCAAATTTGGAGGTGGCGCAAGCCAAATTATCGCTTTCTCAAGCCACAGCATCGCGACTCAAAATCATGGCGCCGTTTGATGGAATGACAGGTATTCGTACGGTCAACGTCGGCGATTATTTGAAGGACGGCGGCGACATTGTCAATATTGAAGACATAGCAGCCGTTTATGTAGATTTCCGCTTACCTGAACGTTTCCAAAGCAAAGTGAAAAAAGGCCAAAAAGCGCAGGTCGATATGGATGCACTACCGGGTCGTAAATTTACAGCCGTGATACAAGCGATTGACCCCATGCTGGATGCGAATGGTCGATCTGTCGGTGTGCGAGCTTGTATTGATAACCGCCAAAACCAACTTCGCCCAGGTATGTTTGCAAGGGTCAATACAGTTTTTAGTGAACGAGAAAAAGCGATTGTTGTTCCTGAGGAAGCAATTGTTCCGCAAGCGGGAAAACAGTTTGTTATCAAGCTGCTTGATGGTGCAGACAAAGGGACTGAGAAGGAAACGAAAACCACCCAGCGCGTAGAAGTGAAAGTAGGCATCCGCCGCCCAGGTAAGGTTGAAATTTTAGAAGGATTGGCTGAAGGTGATGAGGTTGTGACTGCTGGGCAGCAACGGGCGCAAAAAGACGGGACTGCAGTTAAAGTGGTTGAGCTTGGTAAACCTAGTGGCAAACCGCCTATTTCTGCGTCTGCACCTGCGTCTGCACCTGCACCTGCAGCCCTAGCGCCTGCAGCCCTAGCGCCTGCTGTTTCGCCGCAATCGTCAATGCCTGCGATGCCGGGCAAACCGCAAGCACCCTTAAAAGCCGCACAAAAGCCTTTGCAAGGGCCAAACCCGTGCATGGAGATCGCAGGCCCAACAGATGCTAAATCCATAGACGCTAAATCTGCAGGGAATATGAGAGGGAAATCCTGATGCAACTCGCAGAAACGTCGATCCGCAGACCCGTTCTGGCGACAGTTTTATCCCTGCTCGTCGTCTTGATTGGGGCGGTAAGTTTTACGCGCTTGTCGGTCAGAGAGTACCCAAAAATTGACGAACCCGTTGTCACTGTCAGTGTGCGCTACCCAGGTGCTTCCGCAGAAGTGGTTGAGTCACAAATAGCCAAAACTTTGGAAGATTCCATCGCAGGTATTGACGCTGTAGACGTCATCACGTCTGTCAGCCGTGCAGAACAGGCTCAAATCAGTGTTCGTTTTCGTTTGGAAAAAGATGCCGATGCTGCAGCAGCAGAAGTGCGTGACCGCACATCACGCGTACGTAATCGTTTGCCACAAGCGATTGATGAGCCTGTGATTGCTAAAGTTGAGTCAGATGCGTTCCCCGTTATTTGGTTGGCATTCTCAAGCGAAACGCTCAATCCGCTGCAAATCAACGATCTGGTGAACCGCATTGTCAAGCCGCGATTGCAAACGGTCACTGGCGCAGCGGATGTACGTATTTTCGGTGAACGAAAATATGCCATGCGGGTATGGCTGGATACCGATAAGTTAGCTGCTTACAAGTTAACGACGCAAGATGCAGAGGACGCTATTCGCCGTAACAATATTGAGATTCCGGCTGGGCGTATTGAATCAACGTCTCGTGAATTCAGTGTGACATCGCAAACGAGCTTGGAAAAAGCAGGTCAATTTTCTGACATTGTGATCAAAACAGTCAACGGTTTTCCAGTCAAAATGCGCGATGTTGCCCGCATTCAAGAGGGACCTGCCGAGGAACGCAGCTCAGTTCGTTTAAACGGAAAATACGCTATTTCTGTGGGAGTTATTCGGCAGGCAACTGCCAATCCTTTGGTTTTATCCCAAGGGGTTCGCGACATGATTCCTAAGTTGAAAGCGGATTTGCCGGCAGATATGTCCATTGATGTGGCCAACGATAACTCCGTATTTATTGAGCGCTCTATCAGCAATGTTTATAAAACAATTTTAGAAGCCATTGTTTTGGTAGCCTTGGTTATTTTTGTTTTTTTGCGTACGCTACGTGCCTCCATCATTCCCATTATCACCATTCCTGTTAGTTTGATTGGTGCGTTTGCGATGATGGCATTGGCTGGTTTTACGATCAATACGCTGACTTTGCTCGCACTTGTTCTTGCCATTGGTTTGGTGGTTGATGATGCTATTGTTGTCTTGGAAAATATTTATAGACATATTGAAGAGGGTCTAGACCCATTCTCCGCTGCTATAAAAGGCGTTCGCGAAGTTGGCTTTGCTGTGGTCACCATGACAGCAACTTTGGTTGCCGTTTATGCGCCACTCGCTTTTACGCCTGGTCGAACCGGGCGCTTGTTTGTTGAGTTTGCCTTGGCACTGGCAGGTGCTGTCGTTGTATCTGGTTTTGTGGCGTTAACGCTGTCGCCAATGATGTGCTCGTTGCTGTTGAAGCACAATCCAAATCCAAATTGGTTTGATCGAACCATGGAGCGAATTTTGACCGGAATTACCAATGGCTACAGTAAGTTGCTGCGATGGCTGGTCACTACAGGATACGACACGCACTATCAACAGTCTGGTTTATTTGCGTCGATTAAAAGGACATTTTTTCATACCCGTTGGCTGGTTTTGGGGGTGATGGCTGCGTGCGCGATTGCAATTTATTTGATTTTGCCAAACATGAAACGCGAGCTTTCTCCCTTGGAAGACCGTGGTGTCATACTGGCCGTTGTTAACGCACCTGATGGCTCTACGCTTGATTTCACCTCCCGTTATGTGAACGAGATGGAAAAAATGGGCATGAAGTACAAAGAGTTCGATAGAATTTTTGTGACGGCGGGTAACCCAACGGTTTCACAGGCAAATGTTTTTTATCGTGCTGTGGACTGGGACGCGCGTACAAAAACAACGTTAGAACTTGCGCGAGAGATGCAGCCAAGTTTTGGTCGTTTAGCAGGCGTGACGGCCTTTCCAATCACGCCACCTTCGTTGGGGCAGGGCTTTCGCGAGCGGCCTATCAACTTTGTATTGGTGACCTCTGAGAGTTATCAAAATCTTAACGGTGTTGCGCGACAGTTCATGGATGAAATTGCTAAAAATCCGGGGTTTTTAACCCCCGATATTGATCTTCGTTTGAACAAGCCAGAACTCAAAATCGATGTTGACCGTGCCAAGGCTAGCGATTTGGGTGTCAGTGTAGAAGTCGTAGCACGAGCCATTGAGACCATGCTAGGCGGCAGAAATGTCACACGTTACAAACGCGATGCAGACCAGTACGACGTGATTGTGCAAACGCAAGTTTCTGGGAGAGATACGCCTGACGATATTGAAAAGATATTCGTTCGAGGGCGCAATGAAACGATGATCCCCTTATCCGCTTTGGTGAAAGTACGTGAGGCTGTTGCACCGCGTGAGTTAAACCATTTTGGTCAACGCCGCTCGGTTTCAATCACCGCAAATTTGGCTCCTAATTACTCACAAGGGCAGGCCTTAGAATTTCTAGATGAAACTGCTAAAAAAGTTTTGAAGCCTGGCTACAGTACAGATTTAAATGGCAGTTTGCGCGAGTTTAAAAACTCGCAAGGTTCATTGGGTTTGGTGTTTGGGCTTGCTTTGCTGTTTATCTTTTTGGTTTTAGCGGCTCAATTTGAAAGTTTTATAGACCCCTTCGTCATTATGTTGTCTGTGCCCATGTCGATGATCGGCGCGCTCTTGGCATTGCAGTGGGCTGGGGGATCGCTTAATGTCTATTCCCAAATCGGCTTAATCACCTTGGTAGGATTAATTACAAAGCATGGTATTTTGATTGTGGAATTTACCAACCAATTGCGTGGGACTGGCTTAAGCATGGTTGAGGCATTGATTAAAGCTTCTACTCAGCGATTGCGTCCGATTTTGATGACAACTGGCGCTATGGTTTTGGGCGCGTTACCTCTGGCATTATCAACAGGGGCGGGCGCTGAAAGTCGAATTCAAATCGGTTGGGTCATTGTGGGCGGCATGTCGTTGGGTACGCTTTTAACAATCTTTGTGGTGCCAACGATGTACAGCCTATTTGCTCGCAAAGCTATTCCCGGTGCTAATACGACTGTTGAGAATACTCAGCCTTCGCTAGCGCATGTGCCAGAATTGGTTGCTAAATGAATAGTGTTTGATGGCGTCAAATCACGCCGTCGAACATCATTACATCAATCTCATCACCAATAGCTACTGAGCTTTGATCGTGATGAAGCACGATCAGACCATTGGCTTGCACCATAGAGCTTAAAACACCGGAGCCCTGGTTCCCAGTAGTTTTTACTATTAACGTGCCTTCTGGAGTCGTGCTAACAATGCCGCGTTGGTATTCGGTGCGACCAGGTTTTTTTCGAATAGCTTCAGTACTGCGTGCTTTTAGGAGCTGTGGCGTGGTAGCGTTGCTCCCCATCATTCGCAGCAGCGCTGGCCGAACAAATGCTAGAAATGTGACCATCACAGCTACGGGATTTCCAGGTAAACCAAATAAACTGGCGCTACCGTTTTCATAGCTGTTTAGGCTGTATTTATGCTGGCTGGAACTTATTTTGCCAACAGCCATAGGTCTGCCAGGACGCATGGCGATTCGCCAAAAAGCGACACCACCAGATTCAGCTCCTAATTTCTTCATCATGGCGCGTGTGTAATCTGCTTCGCCAACACTGACACCACCACTGGTGATAATGGCATCGGCAACAGTAGCTGCTTTTGCGAAAGCTGC
>JBEGUP010000008.1:0-16206 GCA_041178825.1 Pseudomonadota bacterium
GCGCGAGAAGCGCCGAATGCAGCTAGTGGCATTCCACCACCTATCACTTTGCCCAGCACAGTGATATCCGGTTTGATGCCTAAAACGGCTTGCGCGCTGCCCAATGCCACGCGGCAGCCTGACATCACCTCGTCAAACACCAGCAAAGCGCCGTATTCGGTGCAAAGTTCGCGGCAGCGGTTGGCAAAAGCCTGGCTGGCGCGGACGAAGTTCATGTTGCCGGCGATGGGTTCCATCATCACACAGGCCAGTTCTTTGCCGTGCAGGGCAAAGGCTTCTTCTAGCTTGGTGATGTTGTTGAACTCTAAAACCAAGGTGTCTTTCACCACGTCAGCCGGTACGCCAGAGCTGGTGGGGTGGCCAAAAGTGGCTAATCCAGAGCCAGCTTTGACCAACAGCGCATCCGCATGGCCGTGGTAGCAGCCTTCAAATTTGATGAATTTGACGCGTCCGGTGGCACCGCGAGCCAATCGAATCGCGCTCATGGCCGCTTCTGTGCCAGAGCTGACGAGTCGCACCATCTCGATGGAGGGTACGAGTTTAATAATTTCTTCAGCCAGCTCGACTTCACGTTCTGTGGGTGCGCCAAAAGAAAAGCCATCTAGAGCGGCTTTTTGAACCGCTTCGAGTACGGCAGGGTGGCCGTGCCCAAGAATCATCGGACCCCAAGAGCCAATGTAATCTGTATATTGCTTACCATTAGCATCCCAAAAGTAAGCGCCTTGGGCGCGTTGCACAAAGCGCGGCGTGCCGCCGACGGCCTTGAATGCCCGAACGGGGGAATTGACGCCGCCAGGAATGCTGCGCTTGGCACGCTCAAACAGGGCGACGTTGTTGTCTTGGTTAGAATTTTGTAAGTTAAAAGTTATATTCATAAAAATAAACCAAGGTCGAAGAGTTGAATACGCATGTACTAATACTGGATTACCCGTAAACCTTAGGCTAATAAGTGTGTTTCAGTCGAAAATATGTCGGATTAACCCGACATGCAAATGTTAGAAAGTGTAATTTGGGGGATTGCTGTCCTACAATGGTTCAATTCTAATCTTTGCAAGAAGGCGACGCTGGCGGTGACTGATTCTAAAACTTGGCTATGTTTAATTTGTGGTTGGTTGTATGAGGAGAAGTTAGGTCTGCCAGAAGAGGGTATCCCCGCAGGTACGCCATGGGCTCAAGTGCCCATGAATTGGACGTGCCCTGAGTGCGGCGCACGCAAAGAAGACTTTGAAATGGTTGAAATTTAAGCGAATCTTGGAGAAAACTATGGCTACAGCGGGTTCTGCATTGAAAATTTTAGTGATTGACGACAGCAATACGGTGCGTCAAAGCGCTGAAATGTTCTTGCGCCAAGGTGGTCACGAAGTGTTTTTGGCTGAAGATGGCTTTGATGCATTATCAAAAGTCAATGACCATCAACCAGACATGATTTTTTGCGATATTTTGATGCCTCGCCTAGACGGCTATCAGACTTGCGCGATTATCAAGCGAAATCCTAATTTTGAGAGTATTCCAATCGTGATGCTGTCATCCAAAGATGGTGTTTTCGACAAAGCTCGTGGTCGAATGGTCGGTGCGCAGCAATACCTAACCAAGCCTTTTGTCAAAGATGCGCTGTTGCAATCAGTGCAACATTTCGCAGGTTTAAAAGCTGTTTGAATCTGGTGTTGTCAGTGTCATGACAAGTTGCTGTTAACTTTTAAAAATTAAAGAGAATTAAAAATGGCTATTCATAAAGTGCTCGTAGTTGATGATTCCAAAACAGAATTGATGTTCATTTCTGAATTGTTGCAAAAAAACGGCTTTGAAGTTGCAACAGCAGACGGTGGCGACCAGGCGATGCAATGCCTTGCCGCGCAAGTACCCGATTTGATTTTGATGGACGTTGTGATGCCAGGGAAAAACGGTTTTCAGCTGGCCCGCTCAATCAATCGTGACCCTTTGTATGCCAATGTACCGATTATTTTTTGCAGCAGCAAAGACCAAGAGACCGATAGATTGTGGGGTATGCGCCAAGGTGCAAAAGACTATATTACCAAGCCATTTAATTCAGATGAACTGATTGCAAAAATCAGAGCGCAAGGATAAATGACTTTTAACTATGGACAAGAAGCAAAAACTACGAGAACTACAAACTCGGCTAGCTGAAAAGCTGCAGGCTGTCCGCTCGGGTGACGTGGCATCAGCAGCGGCCTGGTTGGCGGTTGATTCTGGCGGACGCAAATATTTGTTTCCCCTGAGTCAGTCCGGTGAAATTTTTCCGTGGACAGCTATACAAAGAGTTGCTCATACACAAGACTGGTATTTAGGTGTTGCCAACATGCGTGGCACACTTTTCGGTGTGGTAGATTTTGCCAACTTCGTTCAGGGTGAAAAAAGCGCAGTAAGTAATGAACTGGCTCGTTCTGATTCCAGGTTCGTCACCTTAAACAGCAGTATTGAAGTGAATTGCTCGCTTTACGTTGATCGTATTGAGGGTTTGCGCAGCACGGAATCATTCAGTGAGTCGCAAGATGCTGCATCAGGTTCGCCCGAATTTTATGGGCATATATATGTAGATACAAATGGCTTGCAGTGGCAAGAAATCAATCTACAAGTATTAGCTCAACAAGCCAGTTTTTTAAATATCAACGCATAAAGATTTCTTAAAGGCCGACATATGTCAGAACTCAACCTATTCCAAAAGCTTTTCAAACGTAAATCTGTTGCCACAACTGAAGATGCGGCATTGATGCCAAATTTTGAATCCACCAAAACCGCAGAAAGCAGTCTATTTCAAGACAACTCCGCGGCGGCAGTGACGTTGACAACAGCAGCAGTACAAAGTCAAGAGTTGGAGCAAGAAGTCGCTACAAATGTTGATGCATCAGCAACTAAAGACGGCGATAGCGCCGTGTCGGCCGGCGATTTAATCTCGATTCCTGTTCTGGGGTCGCGAACTGTAGTTGGACATCAACGAGTTTTGGCAGCTTTGCTCGCTTTGGCTTTGATTGTTCTTGCATTGGTTACCTTCTTTGCATTGACCCAAGCTGATAAAGTTACGCAACAGCTGTCCGCTACTGGTCAAGCTTTGATGCAATCGCAGCGTCTTGCGAAGTCTGTATCGCAAGCGATTGTGGGTACACCACAAGCTTTCCCCGACGTTAAAGAAAGCTCTGACGTTTTGGCGCGTTCTGTACGAGCTTTGAAGGCGGGTGATGAGCAAATGCGTATTGATGCTGTGCCCGTTGATGCACAAGTTAGCGTTGATATTATTTCTCCTTTGATGGAGCGTGCTGAGAAAAACGCCAAAACCGTTATTGGACAGCAAAAGATTCTGACTCAAGTGGGTACTGCTTTGCGCACGATCAACAGACAGTCGTCTGATTTGCTAGAAATCGCTGAGACTGTGTCTTCCTTGAAGTTGCAACAAAACGCTGCACCCACTGAAATTTCAGCAGCTGGTCAGCTGGTGATGTTGACGCAGCGTATCGGTAAATCAGCGAACGAGTTTTTGACAATGGAGGGTGTCAACCCTGAAGCGGTGTTTTTGCTTGGTAAGGATTTGAACTCATTCAAAGAAATCACACAAGGTTTGCAATCAGGCAGTGCAGAGCTTCGCTTGTCTGGTACCAAGGATACGCAAACCCTAGAGCGTTTAGATGCGTTGACAAAACTGTATGAACAGACTCGTATTCAAGCGGGTGCAATTTTGGGTAATCTGCAGGGTATTGTCTCTGCACGTGAAGCGCAAGTTTCGATTTTGGCTGACAGTGAGCCTTTACGTCGAAATCTTGAGGATTTGCAGGGTAAATTGTCGACCGATTCTGGTTTGAGTGCGGCGTCAATTGCGGCTTTAATCGCCTCTACACTTTTTGCGTTGTTGTGTGCTGCTGGTTTGGCTTATGTTCAATTGCAGGATAGCAAACGCCAACAAAGCCTTGCACAAGCGCAGCGATTAACAGCTGAAAGTCAGGAATTGCAGGCAAAGCGTGTGAACGACGGTAATCAAGCAGCCATTTTGCGCTTGATGAATGAGTTGCAAGCTGTTGCTGAGGGGGATTTAACGCAAGAAACAACGGTGACAGAAGATATTACAGGTGCGATTGCAGACTCAGTTAACTACACGGTAGAGGAACTTCGTTTGCTGGTAGGTAACGTACAAAACACAGCTAGTCGTGTGGCACAAACGACTGCGCAGGTTGAAAATACTTCTACAGAGCTGTTGGCTGCGTCAACTGAGCAGTTGCGTGAAATTCGTGAAACTGGTCAATCCGTGTTGGACATGGCGGGTCGAATTAACAAGGTTTCTGTTCAAGCGCAAGACTCTGCCTTGGTTGCCCGCCAATCTTTGGTGGCTGCTGAGTCTGGCTTGTCTGCTGTGCAAAATGCGATTGGTGGTATGAATTCTATTCGTGACCAAATTCAAGAAACATCTAAACGTATCAAACGATTAGGTGAATCTTCTCAAGAGATTGGCGAGATTACCGAGCTGATTTCAGACATTACTGAGCAAACTAACGTTTTGGCTTTGAATGCAACCATTCAAGCCGCTTCAGCTGGCGAGGCTGGTCGCGGGTTCTCTGTGGTTGCGGAAGAGGTGCAACGTTTGGCGGAGCGTTCCGCCGATGCGACACGCCAGATTTCATCATTGGTTAAAGCCATTCAAACGGATACCCAGGATGCTGTTGCTGCGATGGAGCGCTCTACGCATGGTGTGGTTGAAGGGGCGAAATTGTCTGATACGGCGGGTACAGCTTTGACTGAGATTGATAAAGTTTCGCGTCGTTTGGCTGATTTGATTGAGCAGATTTCAACGGCGACATCTGCTGAAGCGACATCTGCTAATGCTGTTGCAAACAATATTCAGCATATTTTTGCTGTGACAGAACAAACAGGTGAAGGAACACGTGCTACAGCTCAGCAGGTGCGTGAGCTCTCATTGATGGCAAATGAATTGCGTGAGTCGGTTTCTCGATTCAAGATTGCTTGAAAAAACAAGTATTTACAAAGATTCTATTGCTGGCTTCTATATCATTTAACAATCAAAACTTATGCGACTTGTAGACATACAAACTACGTCAGACCAAGATTCCGCGTTGAAGGATCTTGGTCCACTATCATGGGTTATTGAGGAGTTACGCAAGTCCTTTGATGTCTCCATCAAAGGACTTAAACGATTCGTGCAAGAGGCTGGTTCAACACGTTCCGACTTGGCAGTCGTTGATACCAATTTCTTGAGAAATGCTAAACATAGTTTCCATCAGGTAGCTGGTGCTTTAAGACTGCTTGAAATTAACGAAGCAATGCTTATTGCGGATGCTATGGAGTCGGCTACTGGACGATTTATTCAAAAACCAGCTTTGGTGACAGAAGAGTCTGTCAGTAAACTTGAGCATGCAAGTTTTGCCGTTCTTGAGTATTTAGAGTCCGTATTAGCGGGTAAAAATGTTTCTTCAATAGGTTTGTTTGTCCAGTATCGTGACGTCAAATTACTTGTGGGTACTGATCGTGTGCATCCAGCAGATCTTTGGGTACGAAGACCTTTTGAATGGTTGGACGCGGACTTGCCCGTAGCAGGATCGTTGGATTACTCCGTATCTGTTCGTGCAGATCTAGACTCAGCTTTGCTGAGATTAATGCAATCATCGGATTCTGTTGCTGCGCTTGAGCTCTCACACACCAGCTTGTGTCTCGCTCAGTCACAAAGCAATTCCAAGGCGGTAACTTTTTGGAAAATGTGCGCAGCTTTTTTTGAGGCACTTGCACAAAAATTAATTCCGGTAGATATATATTCAAAGCGGTCTGCTGCTGGAATTATTATTCACTACAACAATTTGCAGCATGGTGACTGGGTTTTTTCAGACAAATTCATGCAGAACATGCTGTTTTTGTGCTCCCAAGCTGGTCTTGTAGAGTCGGCTAACTCCCCTTGCTTGGCCGCTGTTCAAAAAGCATGGGGCTTGAAAGAATCTAGCCCTGTTAATTACGAGGATAGTCAGTTTGGGCGTTTTGACCCCGCAGTCTTGGCTTTATCTAAGAAAAGAATTGTTGTAGCGAAGGAATTATGGACAGCCTTGTCGGGCGGCGATATCCACAAAATTAGAAGCACTTCTGAGCAATTTAAATTGGTATCAGAATCTTTGACAAAGCTTTATCCATCGAGTCAAACACTAGCTCAAGCACTTGTCAGTGCTGCTGACTCTGTGGTTTTGCACAAGGAAGCTCCCAGCGCCGAATTTGCAATGGAGGTTGCGACCGCAATTTTATATTTAGAAGCAGTTTTTGAGGGATGGGGTTCTACGGACTCTGAAATGGAGTTTCGTGCAAAAAAATTAGCGCAAAGAATTGAGCACGTTAGAAATGGCGGGCAAGCTGAGACGGTCGAGCCTTGGATTGAAGAGTTGTACAGGCGCGTCAGTGACAGAGAGTCAATGGGCAGCGTCGTGGGTGAGCTCCGTATCTGTTTGACTGATGTTGAAAAAGCTATTGATCAGTATTTCCGATCACCTACAACGCCGCAGGTGTTACAAGCTGTGCCAGGTAAGCTCAGCCAAATGCGTGGCATATTCTCTGTGCTGGGTTTAGATGAAGCATCCAATGCTGTGGTTGATATGAGGGATCGCGTTGGTGAGTTTGAGTTCCCCAACTTCAATTTTGAACAAGCGCGCATTGGCGGTGTTTTTGATAAGTTTGGAAATAATTTAGGCGCATTGGGATTTCTGATAGATATGTTAAATTACCAACCCTCGTTGGTTAAAAAACTATTTATATTTGATTCGAAATCAGGTGTTTTAAATCCTTTGATGGGGCGTGTCAAGCAGACGATAGATAGTTATACGCCTGCTGAAGTCGAATCCGTTATTCAATCTCAAGCGTTAAACGCTACAGTAGCAAACAATGTTCCGACGCCGGTTGAGCCTGAAAGTGTTATTGAGCCTGCGCAAGAAGCAATCGAAAAAATCAGCGTTGCACCTGCCGCCACTAAAAAAATCGTTGATGAACATGAGCTTACAGATATCTTCTTAGAAGAGGCTTCTGAAGTCATTTCGACAGGCCTAGAGTCTGCACATTCTTTGCTCGCAGCGCCTGAAAATCTTGAGCAACAATCTACTTTGCGTCGTGCTTTTCACACGCTCAAGGGTAGCTCTCGAATGGTTGGTTTCGATGATTTTGGAGAGGCTGGCTGGGCGTTCGAGCAAGTTATTAATACGAGACTCATAGATCAAACGCCATTTGACAAAGATATCTGTAACTTAGCTATCGCGGCATTAAATTCATTTAGATCATGGGCGGACGATCTTCGAGTTGGCAACGCGACGACATGGAATTCTCAAACCTTCAAACGTTGCGCTGAGGCGATGAGAATTGAAGGACGTCTTGAGTTAACTGGCTTACTCGGGAACGACTCACTTGAAGAGAATCCTGAGCAGACAATAATTGCAGCTTCAGATGATGAGGCGCTGTTAATGTCTCTGAACAGCTTTGAGTTGCCTGACTTGCCAGACAATAATTCTCACGCAAAAGATATAGCTCATGTGGAAAGTGAGAGTGTAAAGATTGAAGAAGTTGATGTAAACGAAAACGTCAATCTTAGTGACTTCAAAATTGAAGAACTGCTTTTGCCAACGCCGTCACCTATGGTTGCCGATGAGCCACCTAGCCACGAAACGCCTCTTAAAGAGTCTAAATCTGATGTGTTGGTGAATTTCCCAATTTCAGCTACGCGTATTCAAAGTGAAGACCAATTCAAAGTCATTGGTTCTTTAAAAATTGGCATTCCACTTTATAACGTGTATCTCAATGAAGCTGATGAGTGGTCACGATGTTTGGTTACTGAGTTAGATGAGTGGGCTATTGAGTACCATAAGCCTTTAAATCTTTCTACAGTAAATTTTGCACACTCATTAGCTGGCAGCTCTGCCACTGTTGGTTTTCATCAATTGTCCGGGCTTGCTAAAAACTTGGAGCATGCATTAGAGAAGGTTTGGCAAAAGGAAAACGGTACTGAGCTTGAAGCTGTAGTATTTGCACAAGTGGCCGAAGAGTGCCGTCGCTTGCTGCATCAGTTCGCGGCGGGATTTCTAGAAGATCCAAAATCCAATATTTTAGAGAGCCTTGAAAACCTAAAGTCGAATGAAGCGAAAACGACAGGAGAAGAGAAAACCGTAGATATCAAGGCGGCGATCGCAAATATTTCGGATGTCGCTGCAGCTGTCATTGCTGAGCCAAGTTCTGTAACGCCAATTCCAGCGCCTTTTGTAATAGAAAAGATTGAAAATCCGCAATCAGTTTCCGTTGGAAACAAGCACGCATCGCTGGTGACATCTTCTATTGCAGGTCAATCTGACTCGTCAGTGCGCCCAATGTCACACCGTGTGGTTGAAGTTGCAGATAACGACGATGATATTGATTTAGTTGATTCACTTGATCCAGATTTATTCCATATTTTTGAAGAAGAGGCACGTGATTTGCTTCCAAATTTAGGCGGCGCTTTACGTCAATGGGCGTCTAATCCAGATGAAATGAGTGCACGCTCTGAAGTTTTACGCACTTTGCACACATTAAAAGGTAGCTCTCGTCTTGCGGGTGCTATGCGCTTGGGCGAATTGTCGCATCGCATGGAGTCTGAAATTGAGTCGCTAGGATCTGAAAATCTATCAACTGCATCGATTGAACCGCTTTTGACGAGATTAGATGGGTTGCAAGCCATTTTTGAACTCATTACTAAGCCTACGGATGTTACGGCTGAAACGGGTTTAAATATTGATCAAATTGTTGGTGCCCAAAGCAATATTGAGAAAATAATCCCTAAAATTTTTGAAAATAAACTTGCTGTTGATGAGCGACCTTTGGCTATAGTTCAAGCTACGCCTACTCCTGCCAAGGGTGGCGTCAAACCACCCGCTGCAAGTGTGTTGAAGGCTGATAAACGCGAATCAAGACAATCTGTTCGAGTTCGCGCACGTTTATTAGATCGCTTGGTGAATCAAGCGGGCGAGGTCATGCTCACGCGGACTCGGATTGAGTCAGAGCTAGGGCAACTACGTGGCTCTTTAGGTGATTTAACTGGAAACTTGGATAGATTGCGTCAACAACTACGTGACGTTGAGTTTCAAGCTGAGACGCAAATGCAGTCACGCATGGAGCAAGCGAAAGATTCACAAAAAAGCTTCGACCCTTTAGAGTTTGATCGCTTTACTAGGGTTCAAGAGTTGACGCGAATGATGGCGGAGTCAGTGAATGACGTTGCGACAGTTCAACGCAATTTGCAAAGAACAGTGGACTCCACAGAAGATGACTTGGTTGCTCAAGCAAGGCAAACGAGAGACCTGCAACGGGATTTACTGCGAACCAGAATGGAGGAGTTCGAAAGTATCTCTGACCGTTTGTATCGCGTTGTGCGTCAAGCTTCTAAAGATGCAGAAAAGCAAGTAAAGTTAGATATTGTTGGTGGTTCAATCGAAATGGATCGAGGCGTACTCGAGCGTATGACCCCTTCTTTCGAGCATTTGCTACGCAATTGCATTGCGCATGGCCTAGAGCACGCGGACAAACGATTAGTTGCAGGCAAAGATGCTACTGGCGCTATCGCAATTAGTTTGATGCAAGATGGTAACGATGTCGTTATTGAGTTTAGTGATGATGGCGCAGGTTTGAATTACCAGCGTATACGTGAACGCGCCATAACGCAAAAATTAATATCTCAAACTGATAAGCTCAGCGATGCGGATACCATTAACCTTATATTCACACCTGGATTATCAACAGCTGTGCAGGTGACCGAGCTATCTGGGCGTGGTATTGGCCTTGATGTAGTGCGTGCCGAGGTCATTGCTTTAGGTGGTCGAATTGATGTTAGCAGTGAAATAAATAGAGGCACCAAATTTAAATTAGTCTTGCCTTTAACAACCGCTGTGACGCAGGTTGTTATGATGCGGACGGGGTCTCTTTCTTTTGGCGTGCCATCGCACTTGGTGGAAGTTGTTCGCAGATCAGTTTTAAGCGATGTCGAAAAAGCTTATGCAAGTGGTTTTTGGGGCAAGGAAGATGAAAATATTCCGTTCTATTGGTCCGGTGCACTTTTGCAAGCTTCACAACGCAGCAATGAGCCACTGACAAAAACAAATCCCGTGGTGATATTTAGAAGTGCTGGACAACGCATTGCCATCCACGTTGATGAGATATTCGGCAACAAAGAGGTTGTGATTAAAAATCTTGGCCCCCAGCTTGCTAGATTGCCAGGTTTGGCTGGTATGGCTATTTTGGTGTCTGGTGCAGTTGCGCTGATCTATAACCCTGTAGCGCTTGCCTCTGTTTATGGCTCTAGTGTGCAGCAATACAGTCCAGTTAACGCGCAACCTGATAGTTCGAATGCTGGTACAGGTAATGTCTTACCTGTGTCAAATGTGTTGGAGCAACAAACACCGTTGATTTTGGTTGTTGACGATTCCATTACTGTACGCCGTGTTACTCAGCGCATGCTGCAGCGTGAGGGTTTCCGCGTCGTTTTGGCTGTGGATGGTTTACAAGCTATTGAGAAGCTAAATCAAGAGATTCCTGCCGTTGTGCTGTCTGATATCGAGATGCCGCGAATGGATGGTTTTGATTTGGTCCGCAATATTCGCGCTGATTCGAAGCTGAAGCACTTGCCAGTGGTGATGATTACTTCCCGAATTGCTGAGAAGCATCGGGATCTGGCGATGGAGTTGGGTGTGAATGACTATTTGGGCAAGCCTTACTCTGAAGAGGGACTACTTGCTGTTTTGCGCCAACACACAGCCAAGAAGTTGAACGAGTCCGAAAAAGCTTAATTTGAAAATATGTCATTGCGGGTTTAAATGACTCTCAATGACTTCTTCACCACAGCATATCGTTGCAAGGTCTTATCCCTAGCTTGCGAATGATTCACAATCGGGTGTGGATAGTTGTCACCCAAGCTGACACCACCAGCTTGTAGGTCTATTGGCTTGGCATTCCAAGGCTCGTGTAAAGCTTGGTTTGGTAATTTGCTTAATTGCGGTAAATACTTGCGGATAAATTTACCTTCCGAATCGAACTTTTCGCTTTGACTTGTTGGGTTAAAGATTCGAAAATAAGGCTGTGCATCGCAACCGCTTGAGCTCGCCCATTGCCAACCTCCATTGTTAGCAGATTGGTCAAAATCATTGAGATGCTCAGCAAAATAACGCTCACCCCAGCGCCAGTCAATGCCTAAATCTTTGACTAAGAAACTCGCAACCACCATGCGCAAACGGTTGTGCATATAGCCCGTTTGATTGATTTGTGCCATCGCGGCATCCACCAATGGGTAGCCAGTTCGTCCTTCACACCAAGCTGCAAATAGTTTTTCCGCGTGTTCGCCGTCTTCCCACTTGATGGCATCATATTCTGGTTTGAAAGCTCCTGTAGCTGCGTGGGGGAAGTTGCTTAAGATTTGAAAATAAAAATCTCGCCAGATCAACTCACTTAACCAAACTGCTGCCCCTTGGCTACCCACCAGCGTGCGTTGATGCGCAGTGGCTGCAAGTTTGCGGATAGAAACCGTGCCAAAACGCAAATGCACACCCAAATAGCTGGGACCTTTGATGGCTGGAAAATCTCTTGTGGCATGGTAATCATCCATACGGTCAAAGAAATCTTCAAACAGCGCTCGGCCACCCGACATACCCGTGGGTATTTTGAGGGTGGCCAAATTTGTTGCTTTAAAACCTATCTCAGCGAGTGTCGGCACTGACTGCTGGTGTGCGGCTGGTCGTATTGCCAAGGCGGCTATGTACTTTTCAACAGGGTATGGTTTTAAGTAGAACGCGTCTAGTTTTTTGAGACAAGCGTTCTTATAAGGCGTGAAAACGCCGTAAGGCTTACCCATTTGTGTGAGCACTTCCGTGCGCTCAAAAATGACATGGTCTTTGAAAGTATGAAAGGCAACGCCAATATCCGCTAATTTCCCCAGCACTATGGCATCACGCTGCACCGCCGACGGCTCATAGTCGTGGTTGGTAAACACAGCTTGCACGGCTAATGCTTGAGCCAGTTTGGGTATGGCTTCACTCGCCCAGGCGTGCTGAACGATCAAGCCAGCATGCTCTTTCTTCGCCAATTTCTGAATAGATGCATCCAGCTCCACCAATGATTCGCGAATAAATTCGACTCGGCGGTCAGATTTTGGCAGCGAATCTAAGATTTCTTTATCGAAAACAAAGACACAGTGCACCGTTTTGCAACGTTTCAGGGCGTTGTGCAGCGCAGCGTTGTCGTCCGTACGCAAATCACGCCTAAACCACATCAAACCACTGTCAAATTCTTTGCCCATTGAATTTACATCCATATTGTGCTGCCTCTGTTCCCGTTAAAATGTCTTTATGTCAGCTGATTTTGCACCAATTAACCTCACGCATCATTTCTTGATCGCCATGCCAGGTCTTGAAGATTCAGGATTTACCAAATCAGTGGTTTATTTGTGCGAACACAGCGAGCGTGGCGCTTTGGGACTGGTCATCAATAAACCTAGTGAGCTCAATCTTCAGCATCTGTTTGACAAGGTTGATTTGCCTATGCAGCGTCAAGATCTGACCCATACTCCCGTTTTTCAAGGTGGCCCTCTGCACACTGAGCGCGGCTTCGTTCTCCATGAAACCATGCATGGCACGCCATCGGCTGGTGACAACCCGCCACAGGAGTCAGCATACGCCTCAAGTATGACGATTCCAGGCGGTTTAGAAATGACCACGTCACGTGATGTGCTTGAAGCTATTTCAACTGGTGCAGGCCCTCGTCGTGTCTTGGTTTCATTAGGCTACTCTTCTTGGGCCGAAGGTCAGCTTGAGTCGGAACTAGCTGATAACAGTTGGCTGACGGTCGCTGCTGACACGACTGTGATTTTTGATACACCCATTGAAAAACGCTACGACCAAGCGCTGAAATTACTAGGCGTTGAAGCTTGGATGTTGTCACCTGTAGCTGGTCGTGCATGAGTGCTATGTCAGCTCAAACCACACAAGTCCCAGTTCCAACGCATCTCCAGTCATTTTTAGCTTTCGATTTCGGCATCAAACGCACGGGCGTTGCCGTGGGTAACCGTTTGATGCGAACGGCGCAGGGTTTAGCTACTGTCAAAGCCGAAGGCGATGCTCGCTGGCCGCTGATTCAAGCCCGCATCAAAGAGTGGCAACCTGATGCCATTGTGATCGGCGTTCCCTACTACCAAGACGGTGCACCGCATGACAATACCCGCCGTGCACAAAAATTTGGCCGACAATTGCATGCGCGCTTTGCCTTGCCAGTCTTTGAAGTGGATGAACGCTACAGCACCACCGAAGCCCTTGAAATGGGCGTAAAAGACGCCGATGCTGGCGCAGCCTGTATCATCCTAGAGCAGTTTTTAAGGAGTTTGCCTTGACGTCCCTCAACAGCCCAGCAATGGGTTCTTTAATGTTAGATGCCGAAGCCTTGTACAAAGAGCTTTTGCGTTACGTTCAGCAAACCATCACACCCACAACGCAGCTTGTTGGTGTGACCTCCGGCGGTGCTTGGTTGGTTGAGCGTTTGCAGCAAGATTTAAAGCGTTCTACACCTTGCGGGACGATTTCATCCAGTATGCACCGCGACGACTTCTCGCAACGTGGCATGAGCTCAGGAGGGCAAACCGTATTGCCCTTTGACGTGACTGGCTCCGACATTTTGCTGTTCGATGATGTGCTCTACACCGGCCGAACTATCCGCGCCGTGGTTAACGAGTTGTTTGACTACGGCCGCCCGCAGCGTGTTCAGCTTGCAGTACTGGTGGACCGAGGCGGGCGGGAATTACCGATTCATGCCGAGTTTGCAGCTGCCAGACTTGTTTTGCCAGCCAACCAATCTTTGGCTTTAGCGCGTAGCGAATCGGGTAACTTCAGCTTTGAAGTCAAAACCAAAGCAGCTCCAGCAGCGTAATCGCAAGTAGCATAAAAACACTTAGAACAGACACAACATGCTCTACAAAAGAAACCCCCAACTCAATAAAAATGGCGAGTTGATTCACCTGCTGTCCACGGAAGGGCTGCCCAAAGCAACTTTGACGCACATTTTGGATACCGCTGCTAACTTCGTCTCGGTCAACGACCGCGAAGTCAAAAAAGTCCCGCTGCTGCGCGGCAAAAGCGTTTTCAACCTGTTTTTTGAAAACTCCACCCGCACCCGCACGACGTTTGAGATCGCCGCCAAACGCCTCAGCGCCGATGTGATCAACCTCGACATTGCCCGCTCCTCCGCTTCCAAAGGCGAGTCGTTGTTGGACACCATCGCCAACTTGAGCGCCATGGCCGCCGACATTTTTGTGGTGCGCCACAGCGAATCCGGCGCGCCGTATTTGATCGCCCAGCACGTCGCTCCGCACGTTCATGTCGTCAATGCCGGTGATGGCCGCCATGCCCACCCGACGCAGGGTTTGCTGGACATGTTCACCATCCGGCACTACAAAAAAGATTTCTCCAACCTCACTGTCGCCATCGTCGGAGACGTGCTGCATTCCCGCGTCGCGCGGTCGGACATCCATGCTTTGACGACTTTGGGCTGCGCCGAAGTGCGCGTTGTTGGTCCCAAAACCCTGGTGCCCAGTGACATGGCGCAGATGGGCGTGCGCGTTTGCCACACCTTGGAGGAGGGCATCAAAGACTGCGACGTCGTCATCACCCTGCGCCTGCAAAACGAGCGCATGGCCGGTGCCTTGCTCCCTAGCAGCCAAGAATTTTTCAAGAGTTTTGGCCTCACGCCTGAAAAGCTGCAACTGGCTAAGCCTGATGCCATCGTCATGCACCCCGGCCCGATCAACCGGGGTGTGGAGATCGCCTCTGCCGTGGTGGATGGTCAGCAAAGTGTGATATTGCCGCAAGTGACTTTTGGCATCGCGGTGCGCATGGCGGTGATGAGCATTGTTGCCGGGAATGACGCATAAAAAGAAGTGAAAAAGAAGGATAGAACAACATGATGAAAATCCTCATTAAAAATGGCCGCGTCATCAACCCTGCCACAGGTTTCGATGAAATATGCGATCTAGCCGTGGCATCTTCTAAAGTCTTAGCTATTAAAAATATAGCGACTGACTTTGTGCCCAATAAAACGATAGACGCCACAGGCTGCATCGTCGCCCCCGGCTTGGTCGATTTGGCCGCCCGCCTGCGCGAGCCCGGCTACGAGCACGAAGGCATGCTGCAAAGCGAGCTTGCCGCTGCTGTGGCAGGTGGCGTGACCAGCTTGGTCTGCATGCCAGACACCGACCCCGTGCTAGACGAGCCGGGTTTGATTGAAATGCTGAAATTCCGCGCTAAAAAGCTGCACCAGTCACATGTTTTCCCGCTAGGCGCTTTGACAGTCAACCTCAAAGGCGAGGTCTTGACCGAAATGGTCGGGCTGGCTGAGGCCGGTTGCGTTGGCTTCAGCCAAGCCGAAGTGCCGCTGGGCAACACGCAAGTGCTTCAGCGTGCCCTGCAATACGCCAGCACTTTTGGCTATACCATTTGGCTGCGACCGCAAGACATGCACTTGGGCAAAGGCGTGGCCGCCAGCGGTGCACTGGCTACCCGCATGGGGCTGAGCGGCGTGCCCGTCGCGGCTGAAACCATCGCGCTGCACACGATTTTTGAGCTGATGAAGTCCACCAACGCCAAAGTCCACATCTGCCGCATCAGCAGCGCTGCTGGCGTGGCTTTGGTGCGCCAAGCCAAGGCAGACGGTTTACAGGTCAGCTGCGATGTGAGCATTAACTCACTTCATCTGACAGATGTTGATCTAGGCTACTTCGACAGCCGCGCCCGCCTGAACCCGCCCCTGCGTCAGCAGCGCGACCGCGATGCTTTGCGAGCCGCCTTGCTGGACGGCACGATTGACGCCCTGGTGTCTGACCACACGCCCGTGGACGAAGACGCCAAAACCCTGCCTTTCGCAGAGGCCGAAGCGGGCGCGACGGGTTTGGAGCTTTTGCTCAGTTTGGCACTCAAGTGGCAATCCGAATCCTCTGATAAATCGCTCACCTTAGCCAAAACCCTAGCCACCGTCACGAGCCAACCCGCCAAAGTCTTTGCTGTCAATTTGCCCGTAGCCAACGCCAGCCTAGGCCAGTTGGTCGAAGGCGGCGCGGCAGATATTTGCATTTTTGACCCCAAAGCGATGTGGCTTGTGGGTGATGACACCTTGCGCAGCCAAGGCAAGCACACGCCGTTTTCGGGTTACGAGCTGCCAGGCCAAGTGCGT